>CAJYIL010000425.1 GCA_913774795.1 Pseudobdellovibrionaceae bacterium | reverse complement strand
ACTCTGAGGCGGCAGCGGATAGGAGTACGACTGACGATCAGAGATCGTTGAACACGCACCTAGCGTGAACACCATCGATAAAAGGGAGAAAAAGAGCTTCACTTCCCTCATGATCTCGTCCGCTTTGGTGGTCGCAAAGCTCCAAGGAATGATCTGGACCTCGGTCGCGCGCGAGAGGTAAAACATCACGGTGGATGCTCCTGTTTTGAGGAAAATCATTCATGTCGACATGGACGCCTTTTACGCGTCGGTCGAGCTGCGCGATCGCCCGGAACTCCGTGGCAAACCGATCGCCGTCGGTGGCTCACCCGATGGCCGAGGTGTCGTTGCGACGGCGTCGTACGAAGCGCGCAAGTTCGGCGTGCGCTCGGCGATGGCGTCGGCGACCGCGATTCGCTTGTGTCCGCAGCTGATCTTCATTCGTCCTGACTTTTCAAAATACAAAGCCGCGTCGAAAAAAGTGCGCGAGATTTTCGAGAGATTCTCCACGAAGATTCAGCCACTCTCCCTCGATGAAGCTTATCTCGACGTGACTGGCTCGGAACTCTTTGGCGGAAGTGCCACTCGCATCGCCGAAGAGATTCGTCGCTTGATTCGCGAAGAAACGGGGCTCACGGCATCGGCCGGTGTTGCGCCGAATAAGTTTCTCGCGAAAGTCGCCTCCGACATTAACAAGCCTGATGGATTGAAAGTCATTCGTCCCTCCGAGATCGATGCGTTCATGAAACCTCTCCCGATCGAAAAAATCTGGGGTGTCGGAAAAGTGACCGCGCGAAAGATGCATTCGTTCGGCATTCGCACCTGCGGTGATCTTCAGAAGTTTTCGGTCTCGCAGTTGAGAGAGATGTTCGGCTCTTGGGGGCCCGAGCTCTATGATTACGCACGCGGCGTTGACAATCGTCCCGTGCGTGAAGACCGCGAACGAAAATCGCTTTCGGTCGAGGAGACTTACTCGAGTGACCTTCTGTCCTTGGAAGCCTGTCTCGAGAAACTCCCGGAGCTTTACGATGACTGGAACGAGCGCATGGTGCGCTCAGGTGAATCCACGCGCATCCGCGGAATCAGCGTGAAGTTCAAGTACAACGACTTCAAGTCGATGACTCGCGACCGCTTGTTCGAGGGTTATCCAAAACTCGATGATTTTCGCTCGCTCCTCATTGAAGGTCACAACGCGCGGCCTGATCCCATTCGCTTGCTCGGAATCGGCGTGAAACTTGATTCAGGCTCGTCATCGCGCACCGCTCCCGGTCAGATGACTCTGTTTTGAGTTCGCGCAAGCTCGACCTTTTTTAACTCGACAGGGTTTTCGGTCGGCGCGAAGCTTTTTGCTTCTTTCTGTCGAGAGGTGCGTATGCTGATTTCACTTTTGATTTCTTTGGCGTTTGCGGCTGAGCCTGTTGCGACTCCGCCTCCAGGTAATGAATTGGCCGGAGCACCGATCTTCTCGGCGATCGAAGTCGTATCCCCTAAATTTCCGCTGGGCGGCTCTTTCGCCGAAGGCGAGAAACTTCTCCGTTCAGGCGATCCGGTCAAAGAAGCCAACATCGTTTTCAACGCGCGCGGTGCTTCGATGATCACCGTTTGTGGCTTTGCGTGTTTAGCTCCAGGAGTTGAAGGTAAAGAAGCGGCGACGGGACCCACGATTCCGCAGACCGGCGATGCCTTGAGCGATGCGAACAAAGGCTACAACGAGGCTGCGATGGATTTCGCGACTCGCTTCAACAAGCAAATTCTAGCTCGTAAATCGCCTGCGGCCGTCGGTGAATCACGGATCGACAAAGATCTTTCGGTGAAAGAGCGCACGATCGGCAACGTCACGGTCGGTAAATCGAGTTTGTATAACGCCGTTGGCTTTTTCGGAACGAACATGTTCAAGAAACAGTCGGATGGCACTTCGACGATTTGCTGGCAGGGCAGTGACGGAACGTTGCTCGCATTCGAATCGAATGTCTCCGGAGCACGCGATCAAGTGATCACCGGCGTGCGCTTGTTTGCGAACGCGGCCGAGTACAAGTACGCGCCCGACTGTAAGGCGTCGAAGAAAGTGTCAGCGGGCTTAGAAGTTCTCGGCGTGCGTTTGGGCTCGTCCGCGGCAGACGTCGAGAAAAAGCGCGGCGCTCCTTCGGATCGATCGGGTGACCGAATGTTGTGGCACTACTCCACGCTGGTTAGCAAAAAGCCGGTGACCCACGAGGTGGAAATCGCGACTCCGGGCGATAAAGTCACTTCGATCTCTCTTGATCGCAACGAGAAGCGATAAGTTCGATTTCGCACTTCGCTTTAGTGAATTCTCCTTGGACCTAGACCTTGTCTGCGGTTGCGCGAGCGTCGTAGCCTTGAAGGTGGAGGGGACACATTCATGCGTTACTTACTTTTGGCGTGCGCGCTTCTTTTGTCGGCCTGCAAGACAATTAAAGTCGAAAATGGCGAAGTCCCTGACGAGTATCGCGCGATGGCGCAAGCTTACATGGGCACGTACACGGGCTCGTTTGACGGCGAGCGTGGCGCGCTGACGATTGCGTTGTCGGGTCGCAAAGTCGTTCTCTCGTATCGTGATGCGAGCGGCTCGACAGATA
>CAJYIL010000424.1 GCA_913774795.1 Pseudobdellovibrionaceae bacterium | reverse complement strand
GCATCGACAGCCGCTTGATCGGCGGCCTTTTCGTCTCCGCGACCCATCCACTTCGACGATGCGAGTGCTGCGGCTTCGGTGATGCGCACGAATTCGAGCGCGAGATTTCGATCCATACGGTTCGCTGAGACGACGGGTTGGGACATAAACACTCCTGCAGGTGATCTCACCAAAACCGAAAACGCAGGAAGACTCAAGCAAAAGCTAGTGGTGAACTCGGCAGCGTACGAAGGTCGCGACGGTTTCGGCGAGCGTCGCCTCGCAGATGTCGCTGAATTGGCGGGCGGCGTCTTTTTCGAGGAAGCAGCGGCGGCCCAAAAGCCCGAAGATCGTTTCTCGGACGATGGCAAACTCGCGACGGATTTGTTCTTCGGTATATTCCGGATTCTCGCACCGCACTTGCGCATGGGACTTCGCGAGAGCAACGGCCCGATCCATCTCAATCTCTGATCCATTCGATCGAAGATAAGCGGCCATTTGTTGAAGCACTTCGGGTAAGTGGTCTTTGAGGCGCTGAAGAGTTTCGTGGGAGGCCGCCGGCACTTCACGTTTCGCGAGACCTAAGAATCCGCCGATGATTTGCACCCGATCTCGATCGATGACCTCACCGAGTTTCGGTGCGCCTAAAGTTTCAAATGTTTCGCCGTCAGTGGACAACAGTTCCATCGCTCTCAAGAATCGACGAAAGCGCATCGGTTTAAAAGCCCGGTGAGGCATATATGTTCAAGATCAAACCTATGTGTTCTGATCTCGAAACAATGAGGCGCATTTTGTCCCGTCGACAACGCCCTGAACCTCGTCTATATTTAACCGATAGGTTAATTACTCAAGAGGTTAAATATGCAGGACGCCCTCAGCCAAACTTTTCAGGCCCTCGCCGATCCAACCCGCAGAGCTATACTTGCGCGTCTCTCGAAAGGCGAAGCTAGCGTGGGCGAGTTGGCAGAGCCGTTTCTCAATGAAATGAGTTTACCTGCGGTTACGAAGCACTTGAAGGTTCTCGAAAATGCCGGGCTCGTGCTGAAAGGCCGAAACGCGCAATTTAGACCCTGCCAACTGAACGGTGACGGGCTGCGAGTTGCCGCCAACTGGATGGAGCAATACCGAGTGTTCTGGGAGGAGAGCTTCGACCGTCTCGAGGCGTACCTCAAAACCGTCGCCGCCCCATCTCGCCCGAAACCAAGAATCGAATCTAAAAAACCGAAAGGGAAAAGCCATGGCCGCAAAAAGTAACGAAATCAAAATCAAGCGCATTTACGATGCTCCTCTGAAAACCGTCTGGGAGGCCTGGACCGACGAGAGACAAACAGAGAAATGGTGGGGACCCCGCGGCTGGTGGATCAAAAGCCATTCAAAAGATCTGCGACCGGGCGGTCAATGGAAGTACGACATGTTCGGGCCGAACGGAGAAAAATTCGAAAACGTCACGCTCTATCACGTCGTCGAGCCACTCGCTCGCCTCGAGTATGATCACGGCGGAGGCGTCGATCGCCCTCCCCTTTTTCGGGTCACCGTCACGTTCAAAGACATCAAAGGCAAAACGGAGATGGTGATGACGATGGCACTTGAAAGCGACGCGAACGCGACCGAGACGAAAAAGTTCATCAAGAACGTCGGAGGAAACTCGACATGGGATCGTCTCGCCGAGCACCTCTCCGAGCGACCGAAGTTCGTGATCAATCGCACGTTCAAAGCGCCGATCGAAACCATGTACGACGTTTGGACGAAGCCCGAGCACATTGCCAAGTGGCTTCCCCCGACCGGCATGGAGATGGAGTACATGGAGACCGACGTTCGCGTGGGCGGCCGGTCGCTTTACAAAATGACGAACGGAAAAGACATCACGATGTACGGTAGCACGACCTACCGAGAACTCTCGCCCGTCACGCGAGTCGTTTACGATCAAGATTTTCGAGATGAAAACGATCGTCTGTCACGCCATCCGTTTCTGCCTCTTTGGCCTGAAAGCATGAGAACGACGGTGACCCTCGCCGATCAAGGCGACGGTTTTACGCGCGTCACGATCGAATGGGTCCCGAGCGAAAACGCGACGATCGAAGAAGTCGCCGAATTCGTGAAGGCACGCGCCGGAATGTCGATGGGCTGGACAGGCTCGCTCAACAAGCTCGAAGCAATGTTGGGCGTCGAAAGCCTCTAATTCTTCGCGAACAACGCGCGCGCGGGCTCCGGCAAGCGCGCGGGTCTGAATTGATCGTCGAGAGGGACCAGCACGGTGTTCCCGTCGGCAATCTCTCTTCCGTCGCACATGATCGCGTACGCAAGACGCAAGCGCACGCCATCAAGCCGCGCGACCACGCTGACCGTAAAGAGATCGTTGAACTTCAGGGGGCGCTTGAAATTGCAATTGAGTTCGTGAACCGCAAAGACGAAATCGCCTTGCGGCACATGATAGTCGATGAGTCCGCTGGTCCGCATCCACTCCACACGCGCGTCCTCGAAATAGCGAATGTAGTTGGAATGATGAACGACGCCCATGGCATCTGTCTCGTAGTAAGCCACTCGGCGACTGAAGTTAAATGGTGCTGGTGCTGCGTCCATGGCGCTCCTTTTGCGTTTGAGCGAAAACTGTCGACGCATTAACCGCTTTGTCGGCAATGCGTGTCTTCTTTTTACAGATGGTCTCAGCCCAAATGGAAGTGGGCAGTCCAGTGTCCACGATTAACGTCCGAGAAGATGATCAGACAGGAGTTCGATCATGAAACTCGCAACCGCAGCCCTTTTGCTCGCCTCTACTCTTCTCACTGCTTGCGCGACGACGCAGGCCACGTCGCCGGTCGATGCCGCACGCACCGCGAAGGCCGAAGCCATCGCGAATCGCATGCGAAAATAATCAGTTTTTACGGCTGAGTTCGAGGTCTTTGAGAGCCGCGAACGGATTCGTTTTCTCCGAGACTTCGTTGACCGCCGCATTGGCTTCACGCTCGAGACGCTCGACGACTTCGGCGACTTCATCGGCGTGTAAACACGAACCGTTTGGCCCGCACGTCGGATAAAAAGGTTCGGCGAGAGCGATAGCTTCGTGCGTGTAGTTGCCGGCGTCGAAGACGTTACCTCGAACCGGAACCATCGATGTACCTTCGTCGGAGAAATTCACCGATTGATTGCCGTGAACGCCCTGCGATTTACGGTGCTCGTTTTCTTCTTCGAAGATGATTTCGTTGAATTTGCGATCGACCGGGAGCTCAAAGTCGTAACCGCATTTTGAGCAGACTTCGGAGAGCGTTGTCTTCAATGAGCCGCGGAGTTCGTACGCGTTGCCGATTGGCTTGATAAACATGTCGACGGCATAGGGATGCGTGCCGATCAGATCTTCGAGCTCGGCGTTCATTTCACCGGTTGAACGGTCGTAAGTGTAATTGCGCCCCTCATCAGGGATTTCGCCAAGACGGATTTTCATTTGAGAACTCCTCTAGAGAAAAAGGGACTATGAGGTCGACGGGCG
>CAJYIL010000423.1 GCA_913774795.1 Pseudobdellovibrionaceae bacterium | reverse complement strand
CATCAATAGACTTCGCGGTCGCATTCGTCATTTTCGCAAGGTCCGCCGCCGCCGCTTGAGCATCGCCGGCGTAGCAGCCCGCTAATCCAGACATCTCACCAGCGCCCAACGTGATTCTTGCTGGCAGCGTTTGGTAGATGAACGGAACATCTTTCCCGGCCGTGCACTGAATCGTACCGCGGTCGTAAGCGCTCTCGTAGACACCATTTGTGACATCGCCCTTAAAGATGAACTGAGGCTGATCGTTCACGTAAACGTCGGCATTTGCGCCGACCGACGCCAGGTACATCCGGAGATTCGTCATCTCGCCCGCTTGGACGTAGTTGCCACGTCCGTTTGCGAGAAGAACTTTTCTCTCGTGAGTGTACTTAGAATTCTTCGGCGTATTTTTGACGACGCACGATTTGAGATTAATGGCGTGAGCCGAAACAGAAACCAGTGCGAGCGCAGCGATAACCATGAACTTCATAGAGCCCTCGGTAAGTGAAAGGTGAAGCCGAAGTGTAACCGTCTACCGGGCCAAACGCGATAAGGCGTGCCCGACCCTGTGAAACCAACAATCTGCGAGCCGCGAAACGTCACCCGAGGCGAGCCAAAAGCAATAAAAAAGGCGCTCCCGAAGGAACGCCTTTTCAAAACCTAGCGGTCGACTCAGAAATTACTCTGGTTTACCCGAGGTGTTTTTCGTGTCGAGACCTTTCAAAGCGTCGCCGAAGAGATCGCCCATTGTGGTCTTCGAAGTCGAAGTCGCTTTCTTGACGTAGTCTTCAACGTCCGCTTTTGATTCGCGGAGTTTTACGAGCTTCGCCGAGAGGCCGATCTTTCGAGCATCTTTATCGATCGAGATGATCTCTGCGCGCACAGTATCGCCGACTTTAACGGCTTCTTCTGGCTTCGAGATGCGATCCATCGAGAGTTCAGAGATGTGGATCAAGCCTTCGATATCCGCTTCGAGTTCAACGAAAACGCCGAAGTCAGCGAGTTTCGTGACTTTCACGTCATGCTGAGTGCCGATCTTGTACTTCTCGTCGATGTGAGCCCAAGGATCTGCTTCGAGTTGTTTCAGGCCGAGCGAGAAACGTTCGTTCTCGATATCGACTCCGAGAACGACCGCGCGGACTTTTTGGCCCTTCGCGAACATTTCAGATGGGTGATTCACGCGCTTCGTCCAAGAGAAGTCAGAGATGTGCACGAGGCCATCGATGCCTTCTTCGATACCGACGAAGATACCGAAGTCGGTGATCGACTTCACTTCACCTTCGATGATTGTCCCTGGAGGGTAGTTCTCTTTCAACTCAACCCACGGGTTCGGCATCAATTGCTTCATGCCAAGCGAGATGCGGCGGTTTGCGCCGTCAACTTCGAGAACAACGACGTTCACTTCGTCGCCGACGTTCACGATTTGCGATGGGTGCTTCACGCGCTTCGTCCACGACATTTCTGAAACGTGGATGAGACCTTCAACGCCTTCCGAGAGCTCAACGAACGCACCGTAATCAGCAAGCGATACGATTTTGCCCGAGAGTTTTGTTCCTGGAGGGAATTGCGATTTCGCCGCTTCCCAAGGATCGGCTTGGAGTTGCTTCAAGCCAAGCGATACGCGCTCGCGCTCTGTATCGTACTTCAAGACTTGAACTTTGAGTTCGTCGCCGATGTTCAGGATTTCCGAAGGGTGCTTTACGCGGCCCCACGACATATCCGTGATGTGAAGGAGACCGTCCATACCGCCCAAGTCAATGAAGGCACCGTAGTCGGTGATGTTCTTCACGATACCTGTGACGATCGAACCCTCTTTCATTGCATCGAGAGTTTGCGAACGGAGGTTCTCGCGTTCTTCTTCAAGAAGCGCACGGCGAGAGAGAACGATGTTGCCGCGTTTCTTGTTGAACTTGATGACTTTGAATTTGTACTTCTTGCCGATGTAGATGTCCATGTTGCGGACCGGACGCAGATCGATCTGCGATCCTGGCAAGAACGCTTTCACGCCGATATCGACCGAGAGACCACCCTTCACTTTCGCGATGATAGTTCCTTCGATCAATTCTTCGTTTTCAGCAGCACGAGAGATATCGTTCCATGCGCGGAGCATGTCAGCTTTATCTTTCGAGAGAACAACCATGCCGTTCTCGTTTTCGACGCGGTCGATGTAAACTTCGACTTGGTCGCCAGGCTTAACAGCGCGCACGCCGTCGACGATGCGGAATTCGTTGATTGGAATCAAACCTTCCGACTTGTAGTTGATGTCGACCAGGACGTAGTCAGATTGAACTTCGACAACGGTGCCGTTTACGACATCGCCAACTTTGAAGTCTTTTTCTTTAACTGATTCTTCGAACAGTCCGCCGAAATCTGCGTCTGTTTTTTTACCCTGATCGCCCTCGTCGAGGAGAGCCATGATGTCTGCGCGTTGTTTTTGCGCCTTCGTGAGAGTCTGTTTGGTCGTTACTGCCATAAATTGTTTTTGAATCCTCCTTTGGTCCACGCGACTCATGCCGCTGGCCGTGCCCACGAAAAACTCGCTCGATTCCTATAGCTGCTCGCTTAAGCAGAGACCGACCAAGATCTCTGTGGAATTTTGCTCATTTACAGGGAAGGACCGTTATCTGCGACTTAGCCATGCCAAGTCAAGGTGGCCAATCACAAAGACCAGTGAGGAATCTGGTTTTCGGGAGGACGTTTAGCCTTGCCTGGCACTCACGATGAAATCTTCGACCTTTTCGACCACTTCGATAAACGAAAGCTCGGTCGTGTCGATGACGTGGGCGTCGGCCGGAGCCTGAAGGGGCGCGGCCTTGCGATTTGCGTCCTGGGCGTCGCGCTTTTGCTGCTCACGAACGATATGTTCGAGATCATGACCCTGTTCGGTCGCGCGGCGAGCCGCACGGTCTTCCGCGCGCGCAGTTAAAAAGATCTTCACTTGGGCCTTTGGGAAAACGACAGTGCCGCAATCGCGACCCTCCGCCACAAGACCCGTGACGCCAACCGCGCACTGGCGCTGTGCATCCAGGAGAGCGGCGCGAACCTTCGGGAACGACGAAATCTTCGAAGCGAGCGATCCCACCTCTTCTTTACCGATTTCCGAGGTGACATCTTGTGAGCCCATGAAGACGCACGTCTCTTCAGGCGTCATGCGAACCGCCCAATCCGGGCTTTGCGCAATCTTCACAACCGAGTCTTCGCTCGACAAATCGGCGCCTTTTGCGTGCGCGATGTAGGCAAGGCCACGATAGAACGCGCCCGTTGAAACCCATGACCATCCTAGCTTCTTCGCGACTTCGCGCGAGACGCTGGATTTTCCGGAGGCGGCGGGACCATCGATTGTGACAATGAAACTTGAAGGCGAATTCACGGGAACTATTCACACCTCGATTTCTGCCTCTGGTCAACAACCGGTTTCTTTGGCAAAGTCTGAAACTTCATGGCTTCGACTATTGGTATTTGGATGGGTGATTCGTTTGCAGAGATCTCTGCAAAAGCTGGCAAGAACCAGGTGTCATCCCGTTGGTTTCACCCAAAAAAATCTTTGGCCGAGGGCCTCAAAGAGACTTTGCTCAAACTTGAGGCTTCCGAGCCCGGCACGGTGGTCATCGCGACTTCGCGCGCCGAAATGTCGGTCGCGCGCAAGCAAGGCACTGAGCCTGCCTTGCTTGTCACCACTGGATTCGAGACGTGGGCGCGCTTCGGTCACGCCACTCCAACCGGAATTCCCGCTCTCCGCGCTCAGCGCGAATGGTTTCCGACATCGCCCGAAAAAATCTTTGGGATCGACGAGCGCGTGCGCGCCGACGGTACGATCGAAAAAGCACTCGACGTCACCGAACTCGAGGCGCTGGTTTCGAAGCTTGAGCTTCTGAAGGTCAAAGAGATCGCGATTGCGTTTCTCCATTCCGAGAAATTCCCCAAGCACGAACAAGCGGCAGCGGACTTTTTCCGCGCAAAAGGTTTCAACGTTGTTCTCTCGTCAACGATGAGAGGTTTCGACGATCTCACGCGAGTTCGTCGCACGGTTGAAAGTGCTTTCGCCGAAACGGTTCTCCAGGAAGATCTCTCGAAGCTCAAAGCCGTTTTGCCAGAGGGCTGGAAGCTTGAGTTCTGGTCTCCAGACGGAGTGACGACTTCGACATCTGCCGCCGTCGTCCGCGGAGGAGTTGAAGCGGCTCTCGCGAAAGCGTTCGCGAAAGGCACGACTTACTTTTTCGGCCTCGAAGAATTCTTGACGTTCACCGATGGCCAGACGTCACTCCTTCCTGTTCAGCCCACGACGCAAATCACGGCCTCTCAATGGACTTTTCCGTCGTGGAGCGGAGTTGATCGAGGCTACGAGCCAGGTCCGATGCTTTTCGGTAAATCCCATCAACTCACGGTTCTCGATGTCCTGTTCGTCAGAGATCGTCTGAATGGCGACATCGAAGGCTTTAGCGACCGCATTCAGGCAAAATCATCGGCGCGCATCCTTGAAGCGCTGTTCACTCTGGGAAAAAACCTCGCCGAGCCAGGTCGTCGTGCTGCCGACGCTAAAGAGATCGCCGAAGATCTCGAATCAGCCTTTACCGAGCGCCTCGCGATGGACCTCGCGATTCGGGGAGTGAGCGCGATTCGTCTCGCAGGCCCGCTTGCGCAGGTGATCGCACCACTTCTTCAAAAACGTCGTCCGGATTTGAAATTCACCGTGCAAGACCTCACGATTGCCGAAGCGGCCGCTCAAGGAGCCCTCTAATGTCGAGACGTGCCCAGAAATGGAATTTCTCAAGCGCTCGTTCGACGTTCATCCAGTCGGCGTTCGATCACGTGCTTCGCGATCTCACTGATGCCGGTTACGCCTGCGCAATCGTGCAAGCCGCAGATTCGAGCGTTTTGCATGTCCATCCGACGGCTCCTCCAGATCTCGCGACCCTTCCGCAAGCGGCTCTGACCTGCCAACAGTTCCTGAGACTCAAAAGTGGCGATCTCGCCCTCGTGAACGATCCGTCGTCAGGTTCGTTTTCGCTCTCGACATTTACGTGCGTCACGGCGGCTTCGCTCCCTGACGGCGATCTCTTGATCGCCGCACGTTTTGAAACTTCGCGACGACTTAGCGCCGATGGCAAAGTCGATAACGAGGGTGTTCGCGTGCCTCCGATGCCGATCGCATCAAAGCGTGTCTTAAACCGCGATATCCTGACCGCCATGTCGATGCATCCGATGGCCGCCCCCGATCTCGCACAGAGGGTCGAAGCCGCGGCTGCGATGCTCTTTGAAGCCGCTCGGCGTTTCGAAGCTCTCGCGAAAGCGCCTGGCACGACGTTCGACGCCCTCACTTTCAAAAACTATCTCGAAGATTCCAGCGCTGCGTTCGAAACTGCGTTAGCACGGCTTCCACTTGGAACAGCCATCGTCACCGGCCGCGTCCTCGGTTCGAACGAGCAAATCAAACTCACACTCGAACTCTCAGAAAAACACGTGCAGTTTGATTTCAAGGGTACCGAAGTATCATCGAAGGTCGGCATCAACGATCTCACGACTCTCGGGACATGCATTTGGTCAGTCCTCGCACTTCTCGAAGAAGACGTGCCGCTGACGTCGGCCGTCTTAGGCCACTTCCAGATCAGCGCTCCGACGAATTCACTGCTTGCTTCGAAATCACAACTCTCTCTCGAGCGCGGCCTCACGCTTGTCGTCCCGCTTCTCGGCGAACTCATTCATACGGCTCTAGCGAAGATCAATCCGAAATTAAAACGCGCCGGCACGGCGGGCGCGGATGCCCTCGCGCAAATCGAATTCGCAAACGGCCGCACCGTCATGCTCTCCGCTGCGCCGGGTGCAGCAGCCGATGCCGCTGATGCGGGGCAAGACGCGTACGGTGCATGGAACCCGCAGTTCCATCCGTCTCTTGAAAAATCCGAGACTCCGCAATTGGTCTTCACGGCGTATGGAGTTCATAAGGGTTCGGGCGGAAAAGGTTCGAAAAAAGGCGGCGATGCCGAGTTCATCGCTTGCAAAGTGAGCGAGCCGGCGAAGCTTCGCTGGCTTCTCGGTCGATCGTCGGCGAAAGCCGAGGGCGCCAGCGGCGGAAAAAGTGGAACTCCTGCGGAGATCGAAATCGTTCGCGCGGGTGGCAAATCAGAAAAGCACGGCGCGCTCGAAGGCTTTGTCGAACTCGCGTCTGGCGATGAGATTCGTCTTCACGGCGCCGGTGGCGGTTCGTGGGGCGCCCTTAGCGAAGACAAAGACGATTGATCAACTCGTGATGACTTTAAAGCCCTGATCCTTCAGCGCCGTTTTGATTTGGCGAATGTGATCTTCGCTCGCCGTTTCAATGAGGAGATCGATGCGCGTTTCGCGCATCGCGAGCTCTGGTGAAACGCGGTCGTGATAAACCTCTAAGATATTGGCGCGGTTCTCCGCCATCACGCTCGTAATCCGATTCAAATTCCCCGGAAGATCGTCGACGATGACGACAAGGCGCGCGAGCCGGTGTTCTTGACGCAAACCCCGCTCGATGACTTTCGCCATGACGGTAAAGTCGATGTTGCCGCCGCACAAAACGACGCAAGAGCGAGCGCCCAGATTCAAAGACGAACCCTTTGTTAACACGGCGGCCATGGCCGCCGCTCCAGCACCTTCGGTGACGGTCTTTGCTTTTTCCATCAAGAAGACGATGGCCTGCGCGATGTCGTTATCGTTCACCGAAACGATTTCGTCGACGAGAGGCCCGATGTACGTGTCATACATGAGCGGCGACGGGTTCTTCACCGCGATCCCTTCGGCGATGGTCGAGATGCGTTTGCGCGGTTCGACCGGGCGATGCTGTTTCAAATCCATCATCGCCGGAGTTTGATCGCTCACGACGCCGACGATGCGGATCGATGGGTTGAGCGCTTTAGCGGCCGACGCGATTCCGCTGATCAATCCGCCTCCGCCAATCGGAACCACGATCGAAGTGAGGTTTGGAATTTGCTCCATCAACTCAAGACCGAGTGTTCCTTGACCCGCAACGACGTAAGGATCTTCGAACGCGTGAACGAAAATGAAACCTTTCGATTGTTCGAGCTCCTTGGCGTGTGCGAAAGCCTCGTCGTAAAACTCGCCGTGCAAAATCACGTTCGCTCCGTAAGAACGAGTCGCGTTGATTTTTACGATTGGCGTCGTGAGAGGCATCACGATGTGAGCTTTCACGCCAAGTTCGCGTGCCGCGAACGCGACACCTTGGGCGTGGTTGCCGGCGCTGGAGAGAACGACTCCCCGCTCGCGCTCTTCTTTTGTAAGCGACTGCATTTTGTTGAGAGCCCCACGAATCTTGAAAGATCCGGTCAGTTGCTCGTTCTCGAGTTTTAAGAACAGATCGGTGCCTGAGAGCGAAAACGCCTGCGGCATCTCACGCGTCGGCGTGCGGGCGATTTTGCCTTTTAAAAACGAGGCGGCTTTTTCGATGTCGGCGAGAGTGATTTTCTTCCAGGCTGTGCTCATAGCTCGAGAGAGTAAGGAGCATTTACGTCAGTGTCACCAGTAAGCTGTAAATCCAATGACCGGCCGGACTTTACCTTCAGGCCTTTCCGGTCTGAGCCCGAAATCCGAGTGAAGCGCGACTTCTTGATCGTTGAAGAAGTAAAAGGGCGCCATGTGTTTTCCGCACTCGCCGCAGACTTTCACTTCGGAGCCATCGGCCTCGCAAAGCGTGTTGCAGACGTGACAACGCCGAATGTGGGTTTGCGGAGTGGGAGATTTTAAGAGAGGTTTTTTCTTCGCCATAACGAAGGACTCATCGGCGAAGGTCTAGCGGCCCTAAAGTAGGCCGGCTCTGAGAGACCTGACTAATGACTTGACGCGAAATCGCCAGAATCGATCTAAGTTCAGCGAGTTACAGAGCGCGTGCGGCCCGAAGCCGATTGTGCGGCTGATCCGCGAGAAACGCGGCCCGTGACCAAAACGGTTCGTCCTGAGTCATCGACGAAGCGTCCAGAGTACTCGTAGTTATTTGGGTAGAGGCGCGCGAACTTAAATGGCTGACCGGCACGCTGAAAGTAAAAGCCGTTTTTCCCGATCTCGCCCACCTGCGATTGTTTCGAGAGAAGTGCTTTGCCGGTAATCGTGTAGGAGTCTTCGCTGCGACCCACGATCTTTTGGGAGTTGGCGCGATTCGATTGATTAACGAAAAACTGGGTACGCACGTAAAGAAGGTACGGCGTCTGTTGAATGCGAACGCGGGTTGAGCAGCTCGTGTATGTGCGGTTCGGCGTCTGGACAACGCAGGTGCCGGTGTAGAGCGAAGCGAACTTACCGGGATCGCCATCAAAGACGGTTTGATCGACGACCGGGCCCGGAGGCGGCGGAGCCGGATTGCCTGACGAATTCGATCCGCAACCCGCGAGCGTTGCGAGAGCAAGACCGGCGGCAAACATTCTGAGTTTATATGATGGCGTCATCTCACGGTCCTTTCAAGCCACCATTTTAATGGCGTTTGGCAGGCTCCGCGAGGGCATCGAAAAAGCTTTAGACGAACGTGAAAGGCTTACCGGGCGAGAAGGCGCGAGCTCGAACTCAGAGCTCTTTAATCCAGCCCATCGGGATATCGGCCTCGAAGGTGCCGTCACTATTACGCACGCGTTTCTCGAAACGGCCCTCGCGTTTAAAGCCCATGGACTCGTAGAACTCGATCATTTTCTCGTTCGAATCGCGCGCAATCAGCTCGACTCTTAAGATGTCTTCTCTTTGCATGGTGACGTGCTCGAGAAAATCGACGAACAGCCGGCGGCCAACTCCCCGCTTTTGATAATCAGGATGAACCCCGATCGTGACCGACGACAAGATGTGCTCGAACGCTTTGAGAGCCAGTTTTCTTGACGTAATGACGCCCAAGAACTGACCCGTCTTACGTTCGATCGCACCCATCGCGAGCCCGCCGTTCTCAGCGCGCTTTAAAGTCTTTTCGATAAAGCCGTGAGAGATTTCTTCTTCGAGGCGTACGAAGGCATTCGGCTTCGATGCAATCGAACGGAAGAGTTCGTACACCGACGCGGCATCATCGACCTTTAAAGGACGCGTGAAAAACTCAGGACGGTCATCGTCGTGAATCAAGTCGTCAGCGAGTTCGCTTTCGGAATGACTCACGAGCGATCCTTTGGAGTTTGACAGAGGGCGAGAAAGCTATCGGTTTCAAGCGACGCACCCCCGACTAAGAAGCCATCGATCTCCGGCTGCTTCGCAATTTCAGCGGAGTTGTCAGGCTTCACACTTCCTCCGTAGAGGATCGGCGTCGCGTCTGCAACGGCCTGGCCAAAGGCCGCGAGCGCTTTTCGCAAAACCGCGTGCGCGTCGTTGGCTTGTTCAGGCGTCGCGACTTTGCCGGTGCCGATCGCCCACACCGGTTCGTACGCGATGATCACGCGCTTAGTCGCATCACGTTGAGAAAGACCGGCATTGAGCTGACGAACGATCACCTCATTCGTGCGACCCGCCTCACGTTCTTCGAGCGATTCGCCCACGCAGAGCAGAGGCGTGATACCGACCGAATGAAGAGCTTTGACCTTCAAGCCGGTTTGCTCGTCGGTTTCACCGAACAGAGCGCGACGTTCGCTGTGACCCACAAGCACGTACGGCGTTGCGAGTTCGGCGAGAACGGCCGGAGAATTTTCTCCGGTGAAGGCACCCTTCGTTTCCCAGTGGGCGTTCTGTGCGCCCCACCCAATGTGTGTGCCTTTCAGGGAGTCTGCGGCGGCCTGAAGATCGAGCGCCGGAACAAAGAAGATGATCTTTCTGAACGAAGGATCTTTGGCAACACCACACGCCTCGAACTTCGGGAGAATCGTGGTGAAGTAATCTCGCGTGTCGCGAGGGCTTTTGTGCATCTTCCAGTTCGCGGCGATCAAAAAAGGTCTCATAGAGTAGGTTGTACCGATGGACGAAGGTTACGAAGAACTTCAAGGCCCGGGAGCTTGTCACCTTGCAGGTATTCGAGCGAAGCGCCGCCACCTGTCGAGATGTGCGACATCTGCCCGGCGTAGCCGCTAGCTTCGGCCGCGGCGGCGGAGTCTCCACCTCCGACGATCGTGAGAGCTTCGGTGAGTTGAGACAGGGTCTCGGCGACGCCGAACGAGCCTTTCGCGAACTCAGGTCTTTCGAAAACGCCCATCGGGCCGTTCCAGAAAACCGTTTTCGCTTTTTGCAATTCTTTGCGGTAGAGCTCGCGCGTCTTCGGACCGATATCGAGGCCCATCATACCGGCCGGGATCGTCGCATCGTTCGTCGTTTCGATTTTTGACGGAGCCAAAAAGTCATTCGCGATCACGTGATCGATCGGCAGCAAAATCTTTTTCCCGCGCGCTTCGATACGTTTGATCATCTCTTTTGCGAACGAGACTTTGTCTTTCTCGACGCGTGAGTTCCCGACCGCCACGTTGTTGGCTTGCAAGAACGTGTAGGCCATCGCGCCGCCAACGAAGAACTGATCGACTTTATCGATCATCGCTTCGATCACCGGAATTTTATCTGAGACTTTCGCGCCACCCAAGATCACCATGTAAGGCGTCTTCGGCTCGTGTAGAAGCACATCGAGCATCTCGATTTCTTTTTTAATCAAGAATCCGATGCCCTTATTCGAGACGACTTGAGGGAGCGCCTCGATCGAAGCGTGGGCGCGGTGAGACGCACCGAAGGCATCGTTGATGTAGATGTCGGTGTAAGCCGCCATCTGCAGAGCGAATTCGCGCGAGTTTTTTGTTTCACCTTTTTCGTACCGAAGGTTCTCGAGCATGATCAGCTGATTCGGACGCAAGCCCGGGAGCAAACCTTTTGGGGCGTCGCTGGTCGGATCATCGATCAACATCACATCGGCTTTCAGAATTTCGCCAAGACGTGCCGCGACGGGCTCCATCGAATACTGCTTATCGTCGCGCGACTCCGGGCGACCCAAGTGAGAGGCCAAGACGATCTTCGCGCCTTTTTCCATCGCGTACTTGATCGTCGGAATGGCCGCGCGAATGCGCGTGTCATCGGTGATCGCGCCGTTTTTATCTTGAGGCACGTTGAAATCGACGCGAATGAAAACGCGCTTTTCTTTGAGATCGAAATCTTCGATCGTCTTGATGCCCTTCAGACCGGGAGTCAGTTTTGAAGTGGGGGCCGGCGCCTGAGTTTCGCTCACAGGCCTTTCTCCGCCATATACTGTGCGAGATCGATCATGCGATTCGAGAAACCGGTCTCGTTGTCGTACCAAGAGAAGATCTTCGCCATGTTCTTGCCCGAAACCATCGTGCATTTTGAATCGAAGATCGACGAGTGCTTATTGCCGTTGAAGTCGACCGAAACGAGTTCGGCGGTTTCGTACTGAAGGATGCCTTTGAAAGCGCCTTGAGCGGCCTCTTTGACCGCATTGTTGATGAGCTCGACCGTGACTTCTTTTTTCGTCGTGAACGTGAGATCAACGACCGAAACGTTTTGTGTCGGAACACGGATCGACGTGCCGTCGAGACGACCTTTCAACTCAGGCAACACGAGAGCCACCGCTTTCGCCGCACCCGTGGATGTCGGAATCATCGACGTCGCGGCCGTGCGCGCACGACGTAAATCTTTGTGAGGGGCATCGAGGACCTTTTGGTCATTCGTGTAGGAGTGAACCGTCGTCATCATGCCGCGTTCAATTTCGAAAGCGTCGTTCAAGACTTTTGCGATCGGCGCCAAGCAGTTCGTTGTGCAAGAGGCGTTCGAGATGACCGTGTGCTTTGCCGGATCATACTCTTTGTGGTTGATGCCAACGACAACCGTCGCATCAACGCCGTCAGCCGGAGCCGAAACGAGAACGCGTTTTGCGCCGCCCGCGATGTGCTTCATGAAATCGTCTTTGCCTTTGAATGCGCCCGTGCATTCGAGAACGATCTCCGCGCCCAGTTTGCCCCAAGGAATTTTCGAAGGATCTTTTTCGGCGGAGATCGGAATGCGCTTACCGTTCACCGTGATCGACGATTCGTCGTGCGAAACTTCAGCGCCGAAAATGCCGTGAGTCGAATCGTACTTGAGAAGATGCGCGAGAGTTTTGGCGTCGGTGAGATCGTTGATGCCGACGATGTCGAGCTTTTCGAATCCATCGCGGAAAAGAATGCGACCGATGCGACCGAAACCATTGATACCGACTTTCACTTTAGCCACGGGTAAGACCTCTCTTAAAAAGCTTGTAAGCTTGGGGGCGTTTTAAGAGGCGAATGTAGGACTTTTCGGGCGCTCCGTCGAGGTTTTTGGCGCCCGGTTTGGCTAGTTGATTTCGAGCTTCGGGAACGTGCGACGCGCGTTGGCGCGGGTTGCCGCCTGCAGCTGCTCCAATGTGACCCCTTTGAGCTCGGCGACCGCCTGGGCGGTGTGCACAACATAGGCAGGAACGTTGGGTTTCCCGCGCATCGGGATTGGCGCGAGAAACGGAGCATCGGTCTCAATGTGAAGTCGATCGATCGGAACATATTTGACGACCTCGCGAAGATCGCCCGCATTTTTGAAAGTGATCACTCCCGAAAAGCTAATGTCGAGACCGAGATCGAGCGCGTTTTTCGCAAGCCACATCGTGCCGGTGAAGCAATGAATAATGCCCGTTTGCGCTTTGGCCTGTTTCAAAATCTGAATCGTGTCTTCGTCGGCATCTCGCGTATGAATTTCGATCGGTAACTTGTACGCGTGCGCGAGCTCCAGCTGACGCGCGAACGCGTCTTGCTGCTGATCGCGAGGGCTCGAATCGTAGTGATAATCGAGACCGATTTCACCGACCGCGACCACTTCCCGCCTGTTTAAATTGGCTTCAATGCGGGCGTGGACGTCATCGGAGTAAACCTTGCCCTCGTGCGGGTGAATGCCGAGCGTACAACCGACGACCGGCCAGTGCTTTTCGGCGATTTGCAGAACCGTCGGCAAATCGTCGGGCTCGGTTCCGATCGTGATAAAGCGTGATACTCCTGCGGCGTTCGCGTCGGCAATCGCTTGCTCGGGAGATTGATCCTTCAAGAAATTGAGATGAGTGTGAACGTCGATCCAGCCAGCAGGGTTTGACATGCGTTTCAAGGTATCAACTCGTTTAGATTTGGTCACGTCGGTTCTCAACCGAGGCGTTTCAGGACTATGTGTGACCGATGAGCAAACTCGTCAGATCCATGGGATTTTTAGCACTCTTCTTCTACGGCGTCGGAGACATCCTTGGCGCGGGGATCTACGCGCTCGTGGGTCCCGTTTCGGCGGTCGCTGGTCACTCGCTCTGGCTTTCGTTTTTGCTAGCGCTGGCCGTTGCGTCGCTGACGGCGCTGAGCTACGCCGAAATGTGCTCACGTTACCCAAAAAGCGGAGG
>CAJYIL010000422.1 GCA_913774795.1 Pseudobdellovibrionaceae bacterium | reverse complement strand
GTTGTTCTCCGCTCTCTCATTGGACTGACCTACCGCCTCCGCTCGCGATCGCAGGAGCGAGCCTGGGCGATGGCGTTCGTGTGCTTGACGCTAGCGAGCGGAGTCGGCTGGTCGATCCTCGCCATTGACGTCATCGCGTTCGGAGGGGCGCTGAGTGCAAACAGCGTCATGATGATCCTTCTCGCTTCATCGTTTGCCGCATCGGGCTCGCGCAAGCTTCTTCCCGATACAAAGCTTGCGCGCGTCTACGTCACGGCGATCCTTCTCCCGATCGCCGTCGTCTTCATGACGTCAGCGGGCGGGCCGACCTATCAGATCTCGATTGTCCTGGCCGCGTTTTGGATTTTCTTGCTCCAACAAATTCACCTCCAGACGCAGACCCTCGCAGAGTTAACGTCGCGCCAAGAAAAATACGAGGCCCTCGCGAAGGCAGCCCAAGAGATGGTGATCATTCACCAAGACGGCATCATTCTCGAGGTGAATCCCGCTTTCGAAAAAGAATTCGCGTACTCCGGCGAAGAGATCATCGGGCGACATGCCGGATTGCTTGTGCCGCTTCAAGATCAAGAGCAGGCCCGCGAGATGATTCGGAACGAACGCGCGGGCAAACGGATCGCGACGCTCGTTCGCAAAAACGGCACGCAATTCAAAGGCGAAGTGGATTCGAATTTCTTCATGTTCCGGGGACTTAAATGCAAAATGGTCACGGTCCAAAATGTTTCTGAACGGCTCGCCGCCGAATCGGCGGCCGTCGAAGCGTCGAAGCAGATGGAAGCCGTTGCACACGAGAGATCGCGTGAGGCACTTGAGTCTGCACGTTTGAAGTCGGAGTTCTTGGCGAACATGTCGCACGAGATTCGCACGCCCCTGAACGCGATTATCGGGATCATCGAGCTTTTGAATGACACTTACCCGACCGAGATGCAGCAACGATACCTAAGAACGATGTCTGAGTCTTCGGAGCTGCTCTTGGGGCTAATCAATGACGTTCTCGATTTTTCAAAAATCGACGCGGGCAAGCTCGAGTTAGAAAGCCTCCAGTTTAGTATCGCGAGCGTGATTGAATCGCAGGCCGATTTGCTCTCGTCGCGAGCCCAGCAAAAAGGAATCAATATCGTCACTTCGATCGACTCAGATTTACCAGCGATGGTTCGTGGCGATGCGGGCCGTATCGGGCAGGTGCTTTTGAATCTGATCGGCAATGCGATTAAATTCACCTCTCGCGGTCACATCGAAGTGCGGGCTCTACTCGAAAAAACCGAGAATTCGACGGCGACCGTCGTCTTTGAAGTGGCAGATACCGGCGAAGGCCTCGCCCCTGGCGTCGCCGCCAAACTCTTTAAGCCGTTCACCCAAGCCGACTCTTCGACTTCGCGTAAGCACGGAGGCACCGGTCTCGGCCTTTCGATTTGCAAAAGATTGGTCGAAGCGATGGAAGGAGCGATCGCGGTCGATTCGTCGCCGGGAGCGGGCTCGAAATTCTTTTTCACTCTGCCTCTCGAGATCACCGACGCCGAATCCATTCGCGTCAAATTCACGCGAGGAGATTGGTCGTCCCGACAGATTTTCGTGATGACCGATGAAAATACCTCGGCACGCGCGGTCGGGCGCTATCTGCAGTCCTGGGGGCTCACGCCGACGATCGGCTCATCGAAATGGATTGGCTCCTCCAAGCGCCGCATGTACGACGCGGTCATCGTGTCTTCATCGTTTAGACGCCGTACGGGATTCGAGTATGACGGGCCCGTCATCGAGATCCAAAACGAGGGTGGCGCGCCCATCGTGACCAATGGCGCCTTCGCTTCGTTGTCGAATCCGGTTCGTCAATCCGATTTGTACAACGTGATCTTGAATGCTTTGAGTTTGAGGAGTCCGCCTCAGTTATCAGCCGTGCCAGCGTCGGACGCGATGGCGCACGTGTCAGCACCCGCAGCCGCGCCGAAAGTCCAAGACGGCATCCTCCGCATCGATGCGCGAGTTCTCGTCGCCGAAGACAACACGACGAACCAGATGCTGGCGC
The DNA here is from genome assembly GCA_913774795.1 of Pseudobdellovibrionaceae bacterium. Classification (GTDB taxonomy): domain Bacteria; phylum Bdellovibrionota; class Bdellovibrionia; order Bdellovibrionales; family JAMPXM01; genus CAJYOV01. The sequence goes on along the minus strand of CAJYIL010000422.1, from coordinate 441 downwards.
TCGCGCACCTCCGTAAACTCGGCATCAGCGCGCAGCCGGTGTCTAACGGCATTGAGTGCCTCGAGGCTCTCGCTCGTGGGTCTTACGATCTGATTCTCATGGATTGCCAAATGCCGGAGATGGACGGATTTGAAACCACTCGCCGTATTCGTGAAATCGAGAAGCGGACAGGCGCGCACATTCCGATCGTCGCCCTCACGGCTAATGCGTTCGAGGAGGATCGCCAGCGCTGCCTCGCAGTCGGTATGGATGCTTATCTCGCCAAACCGCTGCGCCGCGAACAGCTCGTAACGGTTTTAAGGCAGTTCCTTCTCGCAGCAGCCTAACTATTCTCCGTGCTCCTTGATCCCTCGAAAATCTGTGACTTAAAGTAGCTGCTTCTCCAGGGAGTAGCGGCTTTGAGTGATTTGAAATCGACCCCTTTTCTCATTCTCGATTGCC
>CAJYIL010000421.1 GCA_913774795.1 Pseudobdellovibrionaceae bacterium | reverse complement strand
TGTAAGTCGAAAGAAGGCGCGCCGCGAGCGACGAGTACTGAGGCTCTTCGCCGATCAAGAGAGATGCGGTTTGGATACAGAGATTGTCGAGTTCGGTGGTCGGTGCTCCGTCGTAGAGGCCCGAAATCGCGCGAACCGCCACACGGTGAGGATCGACTTCGTTCAAGCCGCCGCAAAGACGGGTGACGCGCTCAACGATTTTCAAAACGTTCACGGGTTCAAGGCGGCCGTCACGTTTTTTAACACGCATGAGGTGAGGCGCGCCGGCCATCGCACCTGCAGGTGGTTGTGTCGTCTGTGTCTTCTCTTGAGTGGCCGTGTTCATTTCCATCGTTCTTGCCTCCTGGCAATTGTCGTCGCAATGTGCAGTCGCTTCGGTTCTCGATTGCAAACTCCGTCGTCGGAATCTGCGCTTCTTCTTCTAGAGGTGTGGGCCGAAGGGTTCGTGACGCTAAACACGTCTCTCACTCTCCGCAAGCAAATCGATCTTTGTGCACACAGATTCATCTCGCCCAAAAAACAGGCGCTAAAACTCAAGGCAATACGAAGCCATTTTGCGTGCCTTTCGAGCATTGCAAAAAACATCATCGCCGCATTTCTCCTTGCGTGAGAAACACAGCGGCCTCTTCGTCATCGACTTCGAAACTTCGAGTCGGCGGCGAGATGAGCGAAATTCGATTTTCTTCTGTATGCAAAAAGGCCGATGTCCACGCTACAGACTCTTAAGCGAACGCTTAAGTTCTCCAGCTTGGGTGGTCTCCGAATCCAGACCGCAGTCGCCCGCAGTGTGAACCCTCCATCGGAGCCCAGTGCCCTTTGCTTGCTTTCATTGTTAGTCAGCCCGAATTTTTCTGTCAAATCGGATTTAAGACTGACCTCCAAAATAATTTTTTGAAGTCAGAAACACGGCTCGACGCTTCGGCGTCAATTACGAAAGCCGTCAAAATAGCAGGAGAAAACGCCGAACGAGGCGGCCTCGGCGGGTTTGAAGTCTGTCACGACGTGTGTCAAACGGGTGCCAAAAAATCAAGCAGTCAGGAATCTGACGGGCGCTCCGCCGTGGGCTCGGGGTCTCCGATCCAGCCTTTTCGAACGAAGAAAAGAATCATGCTGATGGCCACGATGCCCATCGCCGAAAGGGCGACGGCGTAACCGTGCACCCATTTCAGCTCCGGCATGTGCTCGAAGTTCATTCCGTAAACGCCGGCGATAAAATTGAGCGGGAGAAAAATCGTCGAGATGATCGTGAGCGTCTTCATCACGTTGTTCAGTCGCTGGTTCTGCATGGCGTGGTATGTGTC
>CAJYIL010000420.1 GCA_913774795.1 Pseudobdellovibrionaceae bacterium | reverse complement strand
TTCCACGGCGAACCTGTCGCGTTCGTCCTCGACTTCTCGGCGATCGCGATCAGCGCGATGGCTTCGATGTCGGAGTGCCGGATCGAAAAGTTGATCAATCCCGCGATGTCAGGCTTGCCGGCCTTCCTCGCGCCGAAGGGCGGACTCAACTCGGGCCACATGATCGTTCAAGTTGCCGCCGCTGCTCTCGTCTCAGAGAACAAAATCTTGTCGCATCCAGCTTCGGTCGATTCGATCCCGACATCAGCCGACAAAGAAGATCATGTCTCGATGGGAACAATCGCGTCTCGTAAATTCGGGCAAGTGGTTCGCAATGCCGAGAACATCGTCGCGATGGAATTCTTGTCGGCCACACAAGCGCTGGACCTCCTTGCGCCGTTGAAGGCGGCAGGTGCGGTTCAGCCGGTGCGCGATCTCATTCGCACTCGTGTTCCGTTCGCGGAACACGACCGTGTCTTCTCGGTCGACATCGAAGAGATCAAAAAGATGATTCGCTCCGACGAGATCTTGAAAACGGTCCAGCGCGCGATCGGCGAGCTTGAGTCGTAAGTTTAAACCTGATTGAACGCATGACGCGCGCGCAAGAGCGTCGATTTCGACACCTAAAAATGCCAGACTGCGGCTTCTTTTTGAGGAGGTCGTTGTATGGCAGGCGCTCGCACCGTTCGTGCTCCGCACGGAACAAAAATGCATTGCAAAGGTTGGCTCCAAGAGGCGGCTTACCGCATGCTCCAAAACAACCTTGATCCGGATGTCGCCGAACGCCCTGAAGACTTGATCGTCTACGGCGGAATCGGGAAAGCGGCTCGCAACTGGCCCGCCTTCGACAAAATTCTCGAGTGCCTGACGAAACTCGAGAACGACGAAACCCTTCTTGTTCAATCCGGAAAACCGGTTGGCATTTTGAAAACGCACGCCGATGCGCCACGCGTTCTTCTCGCGAACTCGAACCTCGTGGGCAAGTGGGCGAACTGGGAAACGTTTCATGAGCTCGATAAAAAGGGTCTCATGATGTATGGCCAAATGACGGCCGGCTCTTGGATTTACATTGGCTCGCAAGGCATCGTTCAAGGAACTTACGAGACGTTTAACGAATGCGCGCGTCAACATTTCGGCGGCGATCTGAAAGGTCGCGTGATTTTAACCGCTGGTCTCGGCGGAATGGGCGGGGCGCAACCGCTCGCGGGCGTTTTCGCCGGAGCCGTCGTTCTCGGTGTTGACGTCGATCGCACGCGCATCGAAAAACGCCTTCAAACAAAGTATATCGACGAAATCGCAACCGATCTCGACGATGCTCTCGCGCGCGTTGCGAAGTACAAAGCAGCCGGCGCGGCGAAATCGATCGCTCTTGAAGGCAATATGGCGACGGTCATTCACGAGATGATCAAGCGAGGCTTCCAGCCTGACGTTCTTACCGATCAAACGAGCGCGCATGATCCGTTAAACGGATACGTCCCTGAAGGTTACTCTCTCGAGAAGGCTGCCGCTCTTCGCAAATCTGATCCGGCCGCTTACGAAAAACTCTCGATCGCGTCGATGGCGAAACACGTCAAGGGCATGCTCGAGATGCAAAAGAGAGGTTCCGTCACGTTTGATTACGGCAATAACATCCGCGCCCGTGCGGTCGAAGGCGGAGTCGAGAATGCGTTCGATATTCCGGGATTTGTTCCGGAGTATATTCGTCCGTTGTTCTGTAAAGGCTCAGGCCCGTTCCGTTGGGTCGCGCTCTCGGGCGATCCTGAAGATATCCGCGTGACCGACCAAGCGATCCGCGAACTCTTCCCGCACAAGAAAGCTCTCTTGCGCTGGCTCGATATGGCCTCCGAGCGCATCGCGTTTCAAGGTTTGCCAGCGCGCATTTGCTGGCTCGAGTACGGAGAACGTCATCTCGCCGGATTAAAGTTCAACGAGCTCGTTCGCACGGGAAAAGTGAAAGCACCGATCGTCATCGGTCGCGATCATCTCGATTGCGGATCGGTCGCCTCTCCGAATCGCGAAACTGAAGCGATGAAAGATGGCTCAGACGCCATCGCTGATTGGCCGATTTTGAACGCACTGACCAACACGGCGTGCGGATCAACTTGGGTCTCGTTTCACCACGGGGGTGGTGTCGGGATGGGTTACTCGCTGCACGCGGGCCAAGTCATCGTCGCCGACGGAAGTCCTGAAGCCGAGCGTCGACTGGAGCGCGTACTCAAAGCCGATCCGGCGATGGGCCTTTTCCGGCATATCGACGCAGGCTACGACGATGCGGTCGAAACCGCGCGCGAGCGCGGCGTCAACTCGCCTTGGATTTGATCAGAAAAGTTACGGTTGAGTTTTGATCAGTTGCGCGGGCTCAGACGATGTCCGCTCGACTGAGCAGCTCATGAGATCAACGATCGCTTTGCCGATGAAAACGCTACCGCTCGAAGACGAGAACGCGTAGTGAACGATGGCCGCAGGCTCTCCAAAGATTTTTTCGGTGCTGTAGCGAGCCGAGATCGAAACGCTCACCGCTCCGTTCGCGATGGCGTCTGCTTTCGCTGCGTCAGTTGCTGTCGCTACCGGATCACAAGCGAGCGCGTGAGTCGAAGTCACTAAAACAAGAGCCGCTAAAATCACGTTCATCTTTTTCATGCTCGGCAGTTTAAACGATCAAGATCGAAAGCTCGAGACGTCTGTCTGAGATTACAGAGTCGTCAAAAACTTCGACACCCAAATACATTGCCTACCTGAGCAGACTTACTTCGCGAAGAAATCTCGTGTGTGCTGTCGAAATTCAATCATCGCCGGCGTGTTGCTCTGGGCTTCGACGTGCGAGAGGTCCAGAGAGCCTGTCACAAAAGAAACGCCGTCGGTCAGCGAGCGCGCATTCTCGCGAGCCTTCTCGGCGAGGGCATCGGTTTGATCGTTCACTGATTTGATGAAGTTCAAGGTCGACGTAAAACGACCTACGGCGGGTGTCCCGATCTGATCACGCATCGTTGTCACAACGGCCGCAAACGCATTCAAATCTTGAAGCGTCAGTGTGCGCGAATAGTCGATGTACCAAGCTGCATTTTTCACCGATGCGGGCGACACGTACTTCAAGCGACCGTCGGCCCACTCTTGTAAGAGGAGCGATTCGTCGGCGATCTCCTCGAGCGAGCCAGCGACCAGCGATTGATAGAGCAAGCGCGCCAAACTGTCGGAGCCGGTGACGACGCGGTCGAGACTCTCAGTCGACAATGACAACTTGTAGTCGTCGTAATCGGTTTTCAGTTTCGTGTAGGCGGCTTGAACCGCGTCTTTGAGGGCTTTGCCGCTGCGGGCGCCGTCGGCCTGGCGCTGCCGGAAGAAGTTGGCGTGCATCATCTCGTGAACGAGTGTCCAGCGAGAGGCGTCTTCGCGAACCATGATCGCTTCATGGATGTGGCGTCCGTCCGAGAACGCGACGAAGAGCCCGTCGAGATGTCCTCCGCCGTGATCGCCTCCGGCCGTGTCGTTCCAGACATCGAACAGGGAGTCGGAGACGACCGGAAGTGAGTGCTGAAACAAACATGTGTTACTTGCGCCCGTGAACGGAATTTTTGAGAGATCGATCCCCATGCCCACGACGAAGTTTTGCGTTTCTTCGCCTGAGGCCTTTAACACGCCTTCGAGGAGGGCGCGGTTATACCGTTTTGCGTAGTAAGGTGATTCGACTGTTTTCGTTGCTCGAAGATTTTCATACAGCGCGGGAGCGCCGGTGTCGGGCAGAAGAGTCGTGCAAAGAGCGGGATCGTACGAGTACTGAGAAACGTGACCCGGTTTGCCGCCCGTGTTCGTCGAGACCGAACAACCGGTCAGGAAAACCAAAAAGAGTGCAACCCCAGCTCTCACGCGAAAACCCCTCAAATGATGAGGGGTTCCTAACAGAGAGAGGGCCCCTCGATCTACACCAGACCCTTTGCTGTGAACCCTAAGCCCTAGTCGTGAAGGATTTGCGGTCAGCGGATTTGGCGTTCTTTTCAATGTGTTCGATGATCATCCCCGCAACGTCGAGCGATGTCGACTTCTCGATCCCTTCGAGGCCTGGAGACGAATTGACCTCAAGGACGAGTGGTCCTCGGCGGCCTTGAATCAAATCGACGCCCGCGACGTCGAGACCCATAATCTCGGCGGCCTTGAGCGCCGTCGCGCACTCTTCTTCCGTGAGTGGCACTTGCGTTGCTTTGCCTCCGCGGTGAAGGTTTGAGCGGAATTCGCCCTCTTTGGCTTTTCGTTTCATTGCGGCCACGACCTTGTTACCGACAACAAAGCAGCGAAGGTCTGCGCCTTTGGCCTCTTCGATGAACTCTTGAACCAAGAAGTAAGCATCGAGGTTTCTGAAAGCGTCGATGACCGACTCGGCCGCCTTGCGGGTTTCGGCCAGCACAACGCCTTTACCTTGTGTGCCCTCAAGGAGCTTGATGATGAACGGAGGATCGCTGATCAAGTTGACCAGCCCTTCGGTGTCGTCGGGTGAATGAGCGAATCCCGAAACGGGAAGACCGATACCCTCGCGAGAAAGAAGTTGCATGGAGCGCAGCTTGTCACGCGCGCGCGTGATGCCTTGAGATTCGTTTTGTACATAAACGCCCATCATCTCGAACTGACGAACGACGGCTGTGCCGTAGAACGTGATCGAGGCGCCGATGCGTGGGATGACGGCGTCATAGCCCGAGAGGTCTTCACCTTTGAAGTAGATCGTCGGTTTGCCGGCCTTTAAGTTCATGTAACAGCGGAGGGGATCGATGACCCGCACTTCGTGACCGCGGTTTTCGGCGGCCTCAACGAGACGGCGGGTGGAGTAAAGGCTGCGACGGCGAGAGAGAATGATGATTTTCATTTGCGGGATTTCTTTTTCTTACGAACGGTCTTTTTGTAAGCGCCGACGATCTTATCGGGTTTGCCGAGGAGGAACGCGCGACTCGGATCAATCATGAGCTGTTTCATGGCCACTCGTCCAATCAACATTTTGTGCGTCATGCTTTCCCGGTTCGCCAAAGTCACTTCGATCGGGAACTGGATGTCGCCAATCTGTAACTGTGTCTTAATGACATATCTTTTCTCGCGATGACCGCCCGAGTCGCTGACGGCCCGGTAATCGACCACGTCAGCCGTACACGTCACGATCACGTCGGTGCGCTCATGAATCGGGTGAACCTGGAAGCTCACGCGCAAGCGGTTGCGATCGTAGTACGGCGTGATGTTGAACGCGTGAAGCGACGACGTGCGAGCTCCGGTATCGACCTTCGCTTTGATCACGGGAAGATCAATGTCGGGGAGGGAGACGTATTCACGCCAACCGATCAAAATGCGTACTCTTGAGTCTGCCATCTGGCCAAAGTATGTTCGAAGGCGTGAAAGACATCAAAGTTTTTAAAGGTATTGGCGAACTCGTCACTTTGTCATCGGCCGCAGCTCGCCAAGGCCGAAGAGCTGCCGCGAAAGATCTCGAGTCGATTCGCGATGCAGTCGTGGTCGAGAAAAAGGGGAAGATCGTCTGGCTCGGTCCCCGGACCGATCTGCCGACGAAGTATCGTTCTTCGGCTTCGGTGAATCTGAAAGGGGCCGTCGTCATACCGGGCCTCATCGAATGCCATACGCATTTGATTTATGCGGGCAATCGCTCAGGCGAATTCGAGCGTCGCAATCAGGGTGAGAGCTATCAGTCGATCGCGAAGTCGGGCGGGGGGATTCTCTCGACCGTTCAAGCGACTCGTGACGCGAGTGAGGGTGAACTCACAAAGATCGGTCAACGGCGCATCGATCGCTTCGCCAAACAGGGCGTCACGACCGTTGAGGTCAAAAGCGGTTACGGGCTTACGCTCAAAGATGAGATCAAAATGCTAAAGGCAGCGAAAGCGCTTCGCAACGCCCGCATTGTTCCGACCTATCTCGGAGCGCATGCGGTGCCAAAAGAATTCGCGAACGCCGATGCGTATGTCGATTCGCTGATCGAGACTCTTCCGAAGGTTCGCCGCTACGCTCGTCGGGTCGACGCCTTTGTGGAAAATGGCTACTTCTCGGCTTCGACAACTAAGCGATATTTGGCAGCGGCCCGTTTGAACGGGATGACAGCCTCGATCCACGCCGATCAGTTGACGTTGAGCGGAGGGTCTCAGCTCGCGATCGAGATGGGTGCGACGAGTGCCGATCACTTGGTGCAAGCCGGCCTGCAAGAGATCGCGGCTCTTGCGAAGAGTGATGTCGCTTGCGTTCTTCTGCCTTCATCCGATCTTTATATGGATATCGCCTACCCGAAAGCGCGTGAGATGATCGATGCGGGCGCGATCGTCGCGCTGTCGACAGATTTCAATCCGGGCACGGCTCCGTCACAAGACGTCGCCCTGGTCGGAATTCTCGCGCGCGTGCAAATGAAAATGACTTTCCCAGAAACTCTCGTGGCGTACACCGTTGGGGCCGCGCACGCTTTGGGATTAGAAAAAGAAATCGGTTCTATCGAAATCGGTAAGAGTTGTGATTTCGCTGTTCTGAGCGGTGGCCTTGATGAGCTCTTCCTGGATGTCGGGCACATGCCGATCGCGAGAACATTTTGCCAGGGCCTCGAGACCACCTAGACCTTTTCGTGGCCTCTAAAAAAAGTTTTTGCGTTCAGAAAAACGGTCTGTCTAGTCTTGGAGAAGACGACTCCTCTCGGCAGGATGCTGAAGGAGCACGTCGTTCGAAGCCCCGATATTAAAGCGGGAATTTCCAAGGAGGGATGAGCGATGGAAGCAGCCGAACCAATTCAATACGTCACGCAAAGTCGTTTCTTCTCGCCGGTGTTTAACGCCGCTATCTTCGATGGCCCGATTCGCATCTACTTTGCACAATTCCAAGAAGCTCAAGCTTTGAAGCTCTACTACAATCTTCAAGAGCGTTTCTCTGACGTACGCAAACAAGCGCGCGGCGAGTTCAAAGAGCGCGGTCAAAACATTTTCGTGATGATGTACCCGAATGAAGAAACGTTCGATCTTTCGTTTGATGAAGATCGCTCAAGTGACCCGAAGCCGACCGGGCTCGGCGCCGAAGCGGGTCCCGTCGTCGGCGTGCAGCCAGGCCTCGGCACACAAATCGTTCGCGCAAAACTGGGCAGCGATTTTGTCGTTGGCGTGCGCGGACCGATCGATGATCAAGATCTCGAGAATCTCTGTCGCGAGATGGACCAAATCGTCAGCTCGCCACTCGCTGTTTAAATTATTGTCCTCGGTCGATGTCGTCGGCGTGGTCGCCACCGATGGTGGTCACAATGTTTCTCCACGCAGTCAGAACGAAGCCGGGATTTTCTGGGTCAGAACCGACCATCGTTTTCGTTATAAGCGCCGCGATTACGACGGCCACCGAGAGCAATAAGATATATTCGACGACGATTTGGCCGCTTTGGCTGCTTTGACGCTGGCTTCGAGAGCGGGTAGTGTCGCGGCATGAGCGACGAGCAAAAAGAATCATCATCGAACGAGCCCTCCTTTCGACTCCCTCTTTGGCTGAAGATCACCATTCTCGCCGCAGTCGTCGCGATGGCTTCATTCGGTTACGTGGCCTCGCAATGGGAGACTCGCCGTCGCCTGAACGCCACGAAAATCGAACCGGCTGATGCCGATGAGATTGCCGCGAGAAAACGTCTTCAGGATTTCATTTTAACAGATGGCAACGGCGCCACCAAAAAACTCTCTGACTTTAAGGGAAACGTCGTGATTCTCAGCTTCTGGGCGAGCTGGTGCGGTCCTTGCCTGACTGAACTCCCGACCTTTGCCGAGATCGAAAAGAACCTCCATGCCCGGGGTCTCCGCGTCGTACCGGTCAACGTGGATGAAGGCACCGCAGGCCGAGCATTCGCGGCCGAGTTCTTCCCGAAAAAAGGCATCAAATTCCCGACTTACTACGACACGAACAAAGACCTCGCAAATTTATTCGAAGTCGATATCTTGCCGTCGTCGTTCGTGATCGATCGCGAAGGCCGCCTCGTCTTCACGAGTGCCGGGGCCAGCGATTGGTCTTCGCCCGATACACAAGCGCTTCTCGAACAAATTTTGAACGAGCCCGCGTCTTAAAAGACCGACGTTCGTTTCGCGAGCTCACGTGTCAGTGCGGCTTGCATGGTCTGTTGAATTTCGTCGGCGATCTCGCCCATCAGCTCTCGGTCGTCGACCGCATCGGGCTTGTACGGGAGCTCGATCGGCGGAAGAAAAACGAACTTCCATTTCGCCGGTAGAGGAATAACGTTCAAAGGCAGCGGCAAGATTGTTCCGCGCAAGTACTTCGTGAACTTGAGCTGAGCGAGATTGATATGCGTTTCTTCGGCGCCGATCACAAGCGTCGGAACGATCGGGCATTGCCGCTGAATCGCGAGACGAACGAACCCGCGCCGGAATTCTTGCAAGTGATAACGTTCGCTCGTCGGCTTAAAGTTTCCGTACTCACCTTCGGGAAAGAGAATGACGAGGTTGTTCTTTTTCAACTGCGCCATCGCATTCGGCGTGCTCGCTTCGATGAATCCCATTTTTTCGGCCGGCACCGCGGTTTGTTTAAACATAAACCACAAGTGATGAGTCATCACACGGGGAACACGACCTGTGGACTTGAAAACTTCGTGCGCGAGCAAGAGCGCGTCGAATCCTGAGTAACCGGAGTGATTGGGGCAAAGGAGGGCGGGGCCGCGCTTCGGAATGTTTTCGAGTCCTTCGACTTCGAGCCGAAAGTATTTTCGGGCCAACTCAGCGACGAAGTGAGGCATCACTCGATACGCCAAAATTTGCGGATCGAGGTCGGCCAGCCCGAAAACTTTGGCGCGTTTGCCGTTGTCATCAGTTTGGTGGCTCAATAGGCTCAAGAAATCTTTGAAGTTCGCCATCCCAGTCAGGAGCGTATATGAAACGCGCATCGAAGCAATACCTTCTCGCCATCGATCAAGGAACGACGGGCACAACCGTCAACATCCTGGACCTCAAAGGTCAGCATGTCGCGAATGTGAATAAAGAGTACGCCCAAATTTTCCCGAAGCCGGGCTGGGTCGAACACAATCCCGAAGCGATCTGGAAGAGCGTTCAAGACACGATCTCACTTTGTCTGAAAAAGGCGCGCGTCAAAGGCACGGATATCGCGGCGATCGGGATCACCAATCAACGAGAAACGATTGTCGTTTGGGATCGCAAGACTTTAAAGCCCGTTTACAACGCGATCGTTTGGCAGGATCGCCGCACGTCAGACGACTGCGACCGCTGGAAAAAAGAAGGTCATGAGACAATGATCTCCGAGAAAACGGGTCTCGTCATTGATCCGTATTTTTCGGGATCGAAGCTGCGCTGGATTTTGCAAAATGTCACCGGCGTTCGCGCTCGTGCGGAGGCAGGCACTCTTGCGGCCGGCACCATCGACACGTATCTCCTTTGGCGCCTGACTCATGGAGCTGAGCACGCGACAGATGTGTCAAACGCCTCGCGCACACTTTTGATGAACATCAAAACGGCCGAGTGGGATGAAGATCTGCTCAAGTTCTTCCATGTCCCACGCGCACTTCTGCCAGAGGTCCGCGACTCCGCGGGATTTTTCGGAGAAACGAAGGGACTTAAAGTTTTGCCCGATGGAATTCCGATCACGGGAATGGCGGGCGATCAGCAAGCGGCACTCTTCGGGCAAGCGTGTTTCGAAGAAGGGGAGAGCAAGTGCACGTTCGGAACAGGCTCGTTTCTTCTCATCAACTCCGGAACAACGCGGCTTCATTCGAAGTCGGGTTTGTTGACGACAGCCGCGTGGCGCTTGAAAGGCGAAGAAATGACTTACGCGCTTGAAGGTGGCGCGTTCATCTGCGGCGCTGCCGTTCAATTCCTGCGCGATCAGTTGGGATTTATCAAAAAGTCCTCGGAGATCGAGAAGCTCGCATCGAGTGTAAAAGACGCGGGCGGCGTCGAATTTGTTCCGGCGCTCGCGGGCCTCGGCGCGCCTCACTGGAACCCCCATGCGCGCGGGATCATCAGCGGTCTCACCCGAGGAACCGAACGCGCGCACATTGCTCGCGCGACTCTAGAAGCGATGGCGCTGCAAAACACCGAGATTCTGATCGCGATGCAAAAAGATTTGGGCCGCGATCTCAAGAGCGTTCGTGTCGACGGCGGTGCTTCGGCGAACGACCTTTTGATGCAGCTCCAAGCCGACTACCTCGGCGTCGACGTCGTTCGCCCGAAGATGATCGCCACAACATCTGCCGGCGCCGCCTACCTTGCGGCCCTCGGCGCCGGCATTTTCTCCGATCTGAAAGACATTAAAAAGATCTGGAAGATCGACAAGACATTCAAGCCAAAGATGAAAGCGCAGGCGCGGGCCGAGCGCCTGGAGCATTGGTCAAAAGCCATCGAACGCGCAAAGCTGACGTGATTGCGTCTCGCTGTCGAACAATTTGACGTCTGACCACCCGTGAAACAAATCCTAATGCCGCCCAGAAGCGGCACCGAACTTGTAATGAAGCGCCGGTATGAAAACACCAGCGCTTCTTCTGACCGCCGTTCTGTTGTCTGCATCGACGAGCCAAGCCGCTGTTCGTTGCTCGGATCTTTTCTCACGCTCGCTTCAGGCGCGCATCTCGAAGGCGATCGACGCGCACGGTCCTCTCCGCGGCGTTGAGAAAAAGCCAGAAGACTGGACAAACAACCGCGCCTTCTCGGCGATGCTCTCTGATTTCGAAAAAATGGGTCGCGTTCAATCGCGCTACGATGAAAAGCTCGGCACCCGCATCTACTCGACGATGACGGGCCTTCCCGATGCTCACGGCCGCATGCCGTTGATCGACCCTGACGCGAAAGCGGTCGTCGTGTTCTTCCACGGTTCGGGAACAGCGCAGTCAGGCGGCGCGAACTTCGTGCACAACATGAATAAGCTCGCGAACCTCGGTTATGCGGGCCTCAGCTTCGATATGCCTTTCCACGCTGAAGGGCCGAACACCCATGCGTTTCACAACGCGAACTACTTCATGAACTGGGTTCGCGAAGTTTTAAAGCCAGCGCGCGAGAGCGGAAAGCCGGTCTATCTCGTCGGTCACTCGTTTGGGCCTGACGTCATCGCGGAGTATCTCTACAGATTCCCATTCGACGTCGAAGGGGCAGCACTTTTATCCCCAGCTTCATTCAACCGAACGCTTCAGGAATGGTACCGTACGAAGACTGCGAAAATGAAATTCGGCGGCGAAGTGCCGGAGTCCACACTCGGTGGCCAGTGGGCGGCTCAAGTCTCTGAAGGATTCACGTGGGCGCGTTCGCAAGGAGCCGGCGATCCAACGATCGTAAATCACAACCTCAAAGTCGAAATTCTCTCTGGTGACCGCGAAGAGTATGTTCCGGGTCCTGTCGGTGGTCCGAACAAGACGCCGATCGGCAAAAACACTTACGACATGGTCCGAGCTCTTCGTCCGCTCTTCAGTGGCGCGAACATCGTGATCGAACCGGGTATCGGTCACTATCTCTTCGATCACGCCGACAAGACGGGATCGAACGTCGTTTCTCGCACGATATATAAGCTGATCGGTTTCGATGGCGCGACAGAGGCCCAAACAGTGAAGACGATTGCGGCGCGAGTTGCGGAACGCCCTTATGCGGTCCAACTCGAAGTGATGGTCGCCAGCGACCGACTCTTCAACTCTTGGTTGATCTCGACCAACCAAACGGGTTTAGCAAAAGCATTGGTCGCGACCTCGAACAACGTCCAGGCCGAAAAGCTCATGAACGCGTACCGCGAAGCATACCGCGCTCGTGTTAAAGAAGTTCGCTACGACAAGTAATTGCGCTACCGTGAGTGAGGGAGACCTCACTCATGCGTCGTCGCGATACTTACTGGAGCTTGTACCACAAACCCGAGAAGCGTCAGATTGACGACTTGAAGACCGATGCGGTCGAAGTGATCAGCGAAGTCATTCCCGCGAAAGATCGCGCGGATTGGTTGATTTGGCGCGAAGGCTTTGCGACCTGGAAGCCGCTCGAGGATTTTCCCAATTTACTTTCTAGCTTGAGAAAAGCGGGCATGATGAGCGCCCCATCGCAGCCGGCACCCGCGCCCGCACAGCGCGATATCGCCACGCGCTTAGACTCTGGCGTTAAGCTCGGCGGTGCAGCTGCGGCAGAGACTCCATCGAGCGCCGCGACGGTCTCGAATGCGGGCCCGCCAGCCGGCGCCCCAAAACCCGGTGCCAAAGAAACGACCGTTCAAGATCGCCTTGCGCGCCAAGGGAATCTCGATGAATCGGTCGAGTTCGATCTTATCGCCGAGTACGAGGCGATCGGTCACCGAGACGATCGCTATCCCAAGAAATGGCAAGTGCGCATCATCACCGAGGGTAAACCCATCGTGCTGACGACCGTCGACGTGTCTCTCCGAGGTTTTTCCGTACGTGAGCCGCTTCCGAAGGGACTTCCGCGTTACTTCAACGTCGAAGTCGCCGCGGGAAATATCGTGGTTCCGATGATTTGCTCGGAGATCGCATCGAAGTCAGGCGCATCGACACGCCTGAAGATCGAAGTGAATCATGACCCGAGTCTTTTCCAGACCGCACTTTTGCAGTAGCGCGCAGACGACAGCCAACTAGAAATCGGCTCCGCTCATTCCGCCGCGAGCCGCGTTCTTCGCGGCTTCTTCTTTCGCGAGACGCTCTTCACGAGCCTTCGCGATCGCCGCGGTTTTGCCGGCCATGCGTCTCCCGTCTCCGCCGAAAAGTTTCGTGAGATCTTGGATGTCTTTGATCCATACGATTTTCTTCGCGAGCTCGCCGTCGATTTCGTTTAAGTGTTTGCGATTCGAATTCGGAAGAACGAACTGCGTGAAACCGAGTTTGTTGGCTTCTTTTAAACGAGCCTCGGCCATCGAGACCGCGCGCACTTCTCCGGTCAAACCGATCTCGCCAAAGAAGCACGTTTTCGCGCCGATCTCCTTTTCGGTTTCAGTCGAAATCAAGGCGGCCGCGACGGCTAAATCGGCCGCAGGTTCAACCAGACGAAGTCCGCCCACGACGTTGATGAACACATCGGCATTCGCCAGTCGCAATCCCAAATGTTTATTCAAGACCGCCGCTAGTAAATGGACGCGGTTGACGTCGAAACCGATCGACGTGCGACGCGGTTGAGGCATCGGCGTGAAATTCGTGAGCGCTTGAATTTCGCAAAGAAGCGGGCGCGTTCCTTCGAGCGAACAGAAGACCGCTGAACCGATCAAGCGCTCTCCACGCTCCTCGAGAAAAAGTTCCGAGGGATTCTCAACTTCAACGAGGCCTCGAGTGTCCATTTGGAAAACGCCGAGTTCGTGAGTCGCCCCGAAGCGGTTTTTCAAAGCTCGCAAGAGACGAAACTGGTGCGACATGTCTCCTTCGAACGAAAGAACTGTGTCGACCATGTGCTCGAGCACTTTTGGGCAGGCGATGTTTCCTTCTTTCGTGACGTGACCGATCAATAACACCGAGATGTTGTGTCCTTTCGCGAAACCCATGAGTTGAGCCGCGCACTCGCGAACCTGAGAAACCGAACCAGGGGCCGAGGCGATCTCAGGTGAGAACACAGTTTGGATGGAATCGACGATCATCACATCGGGCTTGTGCTCGTTTGCGAGCGCGCGAATCGCCTCAAGATTTGATTCGGCCGCCATCGTTACATTCGAAGTCATCACGCCCAGTCGCTGCGCGCGGAGCGCGGATTGGTTCACCGATTCTTCGCCCGAGACATACAAAACTTTTTGACCTTCGCGTGCGAGGCCGCCAGCCATTTGCAAAAGGAGCGTCGACTTGCCGATCCCCGGGTCACCGCCGAGGAGAACGAACGAGCCTTGGACTAGACCTCCGCCCAGAACGCGGTCGAGCTCACGAAACGACGTCGAAGCGCGAGGCACCGAAACTTCACTGACTCGTTGGTCGAGTTTGATCACCGATGACGCGCCGACTGCCGACGCCGACCAACCTTGTTGACGCGAACTCACCGTCGTCTCCGGAGTCTGTGTCTCTTCAACGAACGTATTCCATTCGCTGCAATCGCCGCAGCGGCCTTCCCATCTTGAACGTTGGGCACCGCAGTTTTGACACACGAAAATCGACTTCGGTTTTTTGGCCATCCGACAGAACCTTCCTATTTTTCGGGGACAGAAATGAGTACCATAGACATCTCAAGGCACACAACCCAAGGACGGGCGGCGCATGGTCTTTGTTAACTCAGCTAAACGGCTGTTATATCTCCTTATTTTGCTCAGTCTAACGCAGGCCGAAGCCGCTCGAAAACCGTCGTCCGTGCGGCCGGATTCCGACCTGATCCGGAAGGCTCAAGGCATGGCCGATCTCGGCAAATACGACGATGCGGTCAAGCTTCTGACGAAGGCAGCGGAGAAAGAGTCCGATGTGGGTAAGCGCTCGCTGCTTCATCTTGCGGGCGCCGTCATTCTGGATAAGGCCACGAAGAGCTCGGCCGGCGATGCCGACGCCGAATACACCGCCGCCATCAACGAAGGCGGCTTACGCGTCGCTGATTATGCGTATTACAACCGCGGCCTGCTCCGAAAAAAAGCGGGCAAGCTCGCCGATGCTCGCGCGGATTTCCAGAAGGTCCTCGATCTCAAGCCGTCGCCTTCAACCGAAACCGATGCGCGCTTTGAACTCAGCAATCTGATGGTCTCCGAGAAAAACTGGAAAGGTGCGCTGAAAGAACTCAAAATTCTGAAGAAGAAAACGCGCGGAACCGAACGTTACGCCGACGTGTTGTACGCGCTTCTTCGGTCTGAGAGAAAAACGGGCGAGAACGCCTGCGCGACGGCGCGCGAGCTCTACGCGAAATACCCGTCGTACTCGATGATTTCGGAGTGGGGCCCCATCCTTGAGAAGAACAAAGTCGATGGAGACACGATTCACTGCGCGGCTCATCCCGCGGATTTAAAGACGCGCATTCGCCGCTTGCAACTCACGGGTTTCTCCGAGCGCGCCGTGAAAGAGCTGGAGAGCATCAAATCCGAAACGGGCGACGATCAACAGCTTCAGGTCGACACGATGCTCGCCAACCACTTTATCAGCGACGGCAATGTCGCCGATGCGTTCAAGCTTTTGATGAAACACTACGACGCGGAGAAAAATTCGCCGAAATTTCTTGGGCTCCTCGCGAAGGCGTTTTCGCGCGCGGGTGATTATCAAGGTGCCATTGGCGCTTATCAAAAAGCCTATGACGTCGCGCCGGAATCGAAAGATTCGGTCAACCCGTTGTTCCAGGCCGCATTCACGTCCTACCAAATTCAAGATTACGACGGAGCGACCCGCCGTTTCGAATTCCTGACGAAGAAATTTCCAAATTCAAAACTGGCGCGCGATTCGCGTTGGCACCTCGCGTGGATGCGCTACTTACGCGGCGACTATCAAGGTGCGCTCGATAAGTTTACCGATCTCGCAAAAGCTCCGGTGAAGAAGGTTGCGAAGCGCCGCCGCGGTCGCGGCCGTAAACCCGTTGGTGAGACGGGCGACGCACTCGCGAACGACCGTTTGAAGTATTGGTCGGCGATGTCTCTTGTTAAGCTCGGCCGGTCGCAAGAGGCTGTGCCGTTGTTCCAGGGGCTCGTGAAAGATCCCGCAATCGGTTACTACTCGATTCTCGCGTTCTACCGACTCCTCGCGATCCCGAATGCGAAATTTCCTCCGGGCATTGAAGTTCGATTGGGCTTGAAGAAGACCGATGCTTCAGGTGCGGTCATCGCTCCGACAGAAGCAGAGTTAGCCGCTGCTGCAGCGGTCGCCGCCGAGGCATCGGAGGACGAGCCGGCGAGCGTCGATGAATCCGCAGAAGTTGAAGCCGCGATCGCCGCCGAAAGCACCGACGCTTCTCCCGAACCAGGGACTCTCGCAGGGGATGCAGCTTCGGCGCAAGAAGCTGACTTCAAAGACGCTAGCTTTGCGGTGAAATTTGAGCGCGCCCGCGATCTCGCGCTTGTCGGTCTCTTGGCGCCTGCAAGGCGCGAACTCGGAGAGATTGAAAAACGCGCTCGCAAATCTGAAGACCGAAAACTTTTGATGGCCGAGTACGCGCAAGTCGAAAACTTTTATCGGTCGAGCTCGATCGGGGAGTTGGGCTTTGCTCCGCAGCGCATGCGCGGTGGCCTTCGTGGCGATTCACGCCAGCTGTGGGAATTCGCTTACCCACGTGCTTGGGAGAACGCCGTTCTCCAGTCTTCACGGGCAACGCAAGTGCCTGAAGAGTTCATTTGGGGAATCATGAGAGCCGAGAGCCATTACCGCTCAGACGCCCAATCGGGCGTCGGTGCGCTCGGCCTGATGCAGATGATGCCGTTTACCGGAAGACAAGTCGCAAGTCTGCTTGCGATCAATTCGTTTCAGACGTCGTCGCTTCTGGAACCTGAGGTGAACATTCGTTTGGGCTCGCGCTACTTGCAGCGTTTGATGGAGAAGTTCCAAGGGAGCATTCCTCTGGCAGCCGCGGGCTACAACGCAGGCCCACACCGCGTTCATGCATGGGTCCGAAACTTCGGCTCACTCGACATGGACGAGTTCATCGAGCACATCCCTTACCTCGAGACTCGCAATTACGTGAAGAAAGTGTGCCGCAATTACCAGCTCTATTCGCTTCTTTATAGCGGAGGGCAGCATTCGCTGCGTTGGCTCGTTCAACCGGTCGGTATTGAGCTCGATGAACGCGTTCCCACAAAAGAAGTTTGGTAAGAGCCTGTGCCTACCTTGACCCCTCAGGATCGCTTTGAGACAAAAGCGGCCGGGAGGGGTTCAAATGCGGGTTTTTGTTTGCTTAAGTCTCGTGATGGCCTTGAGTTTTTTCAATGGTTGCACGCGCTCAAGCGACATCCTTATCACGACTCCATCGGGCGAAAAACTTCGCCTGAAGCCCGAAGACACTCTTCGCATCAATCTCAATACCGAGCCGCCCGTTCTTGATTGGCATCAGTCCGAAG
>CAJYIL010000419.1 GCA_913774795.1 Pseudobdellovibrionaceae bacterium | reverse complement strand
TGCACACTTACGAGGGAGAAATCGTGGCGGGTGCGATCCCGGCTCGCTGGGTGCAAAAAAATTCGCTCTCGAAAGATCAGTCAAATGCCGCCGAGACGTTCGTGCAAGACTTCCTGGCCGCTCTTCCTCCAAGCATTCTAGCCCGCCAAGCATGGGGTATTGATGTCGCGGTCTTTGATAACGGCCAAATGCGCATCAACGACATCGTCACCAATCACGGGGCCAAAGTCGCATGGTCATCTTATCTCGAGCAGCCGCGCGTGATTGAGGCGTATGCCACGCACTTCGATAAGATCGCGGGCATTCACTTCGTTGGAGTCTCGGGCTGGTTGATCAATCATGGGTTTGCCAACTACTTCACCTACTGGCAGCGTCGCATCGATAAGGCGCGCGGTTTCGGTAAAGTGATGGCGTATCTTCCCCCTTGGCCGTAAATGCCCTACAAATCACGCGCTCAACGCTATCAAACAGAGAAGCTTCCGGTCTCCATTCGACTCGTCGGTACCTTTTCGTGGTCGCGGGGAGTCCTCTTGAATCTAAGCGCGGGCGGCGCTCAGATTTTTTCGCAAAGCAAATACAGCCCTGACGCCGCCGTCGAAATCGAGTTCACGACGATCAGCGCCGCCGGTAAAACGACGAAGTCGAGATTGATCGCGAAAGTGGTTTGGTTCTCGGGAAACCGCTACGGCGTTCAATTCAAGAAGAAAATCAGGCGCTCCTAAGAGACGATTGCTTCTTCGGGATTTGCAGAACGAATCGGGTGTGTGCGTGCAGCGTGTCGAGTCGTAAGGCTCCATCGTGATGAGCCGCGATCGACATCGAAAGGCTCAAGCCGAGGCCGGTTCCTTTGTTCGGAGCTTTTGTTGTGAAGAACGGATCAAAAATTCGCGAGCGAATTTTAATCGGGATGCCCGAACCTGAATCGGTCACCGAGATGTAAACTGAGTCCGCATCGTCGCTGAATTCGACGCGCACCCAACGGTCGCGCAGTTCGCTGACGGCATCAAGCGCGTTATTCGCAAGATTGAGAATCGCCTGCGAAATAAGAGTCGGGTTCATCTCGGCCATGAGTCCATCCGGCGGAGGCACGATTTCGAGCGTCGTCTCGAGAGACTTAAACCGCTCCATCGAGAGATCCGCAATCTCATTTGAAATCGGGAGAAATGGGCTCGGATGAAAGCCGACACTTCGATCTTGCCGCGCGAGTGACTTCAGACTTCTGACGATGTCAGCGATCCGGAGAGCGGTGCTGGAGATTTTTTCGACGGCTTCGAGCTGCACCTCGGGTGTCGCTTCGCCCTTGGCGATTCGGCGACGGAGTTCAGCCGCGCGGCCAACGATGATGGTGAGCGGATTGTTGATTTCGTGGGCGACGCCGCTTGCGAGATCGACGACCGCCATGGCCCGCGCTTTTGAGACGAGAGCGACTTCGTGCGAGCGCTCTCGCTCTTCGACTTGTTTCTTTTC
The DNA here is from genome assembly GCA_913774795.1 of Pseudobdellovibrionaceae bacterium. Classification (GTDB taxonomy): domain Bacteria; phylum Bdellovibrionota; class Bdellovibrionia; order Bdellovibrionales; family JAMPXM01; genus CAJYOV01. Next base: position 4,604 of record CAJYIL010000419.1, on the reverse strand, counting down.
GGTGATGTCGTCGGCGATCAGCAAAAGCAAGCGCTCCGATGATTCTTCTTCGAAGCGGCTCATACGAAGCCACATCCAGCGAATCTCTCCCTCTTGATCTTGCACGCGGAATTCGAGATCGAATTCTTCGGATTCAAGATGAGTGTGAAACTCAGACAGAACGCGGTCTCGGTCTTCAGGCAAAACGTTCGCCATGAAGCCACTCAAGGACCCTTCCGTCAAAATCGAGCGCGAAGCGCCCCAGACGTCTTCGAAATTATCGCTGACTGTCAGAACACGAGCTTGGTCCTGATCCAAAATCCAAAAGCACTGATGAATGGCGTGTGAAAAGCGTCGGTAAAATTCACGCGTCTGCGTCACTTCGCGAGAAGGAGCTTGCGTCGTCACCAATCGTGCGACCGATTGAAGGGCGCTCACTTTTTCGGGAGTCAAATTTCCATTCGAGCGCGCTTCAAAGACGGATGCACACAAAAGCCCATTTTCGGATTTTTGCAAAACGACGACGGCGAGTTGGCCGATCGGAAAATGCGGGAAGTCCAATTGTGATCGAGCGTCGTCGTCGATGTCGACAACCGCAGCGGCCCCTATTTTGAGGGCGAGCGGGAGCGCGAGGTTTTCGAAGGCTGACGGAAGTGTCGTGTACGTTTCGAATCGCCCTGAGGATTTCTCGACGCGAATTTGCCCGCCGTTGACCGTATAAACGCAGGCGTCGCGCCCGAGAGAAAGAGTGCTGATGATCGACTGCACTTGCGAGAAAATCGCAAGGGCGGGATCGAGGGATTGAGGCGAGCGCAAACGAGCCTGAGACGAACTCATGTCTACGTATCGGCCCGAAAGCCCTAAAAATTGACTAAGAGATCATCGCTCGATGCAGCGTTTTCCCCAGACGTGGAGCTTATTTGTCTCGGTTGAGAGCGTGTAGCCCTGGGCTTCAGTCGTGAGTGTTCCGACTTGAGTCGAGCCGACGGAGAGCGCAAAGCGTCCGACCGGCCTCAGGCAGCCGTCGTTTTCCGCATAGGAGATGTCTGAAAGAGCGGTGAGCTGGATAATTTGAGCGGAGCGTTTTGTGCCTTTGTCAGATTCGGCGAGGTACGAAAGCGTCAGCTGTGTTCCGGTCAAAATCGTGAGGGGTTTTGCCGCCGAGAAGACAAAACCACCGGTCATATTGGCATTGAGAGTTTCGGCGTCGCGGTCTTCTGCGGCTTGGCCTCGGTACTCCGTTTTCGACGTGATTTTGAAGACCGATGATTTGAGTTCAGCATCATTGACTTGCGTTGTGCCGACGGCACCGCCCGGCAGCGAAATCTGTGTTTGGCGAACCCATGCTCCGCGCGAGACGAGAGTTTGGTTGGACCAAGTTTCTGAGGCGAAGCTGCCGTTGATTTGGTAGAGTCCCGAAGCTGACGTGAAGAGGTTCATGCCCGAGAGAACGTAGCGAAGTCCGGCGGCTGAATCAGATTCATCCGATGTGCGCTGACACGCATAATCTTCGCGGAGAATGTAGCCGCCGCTTTTCATCGGGCGGCGAATCACGCAACCCTCTTGCGTCGAAACGCTCACCGGGAAAACCGCGAGGGCGCCGTTCTGACGAGCCCAATTGAGTTCGTTAAACGCGAGCAAGATCTGATCGGATTGCGACGAGATTTGCGGTGTTGTCTTGGTGCCTTTTTCGATTTTCGGAGCCGGCTGGGTTTGGAAGTTTGGCGACGTCTTGGCCGCGCATCCTGCAAATGCCAAGACCGCGATCAACGGCAAAACTGATGATTTCGACAGCATACGGGGCTCCTCCGCGAGAGACTTGAGCGGGTCAAAGTGCGAATTCCGGACCGATACCAGTTAGTTATAAACGCTAGCTCGGCTGTCACACAATGAGACAGAGACGGTTTTTGCGGGCTCGATAACGTTCGAGCTAAGCACTCAAAACGAGAAAAGCTTAGGAAAATCCGAGGGCTATGACAAAAGCGTGACATACGGAGGAGCATCCGTATTTACATTAAGTCTCAAGACACATGACGCAAGATTTCGTAGTTCTTCACCGCACAGGTCCCGAGCGTTTTCGCCTTCGCGAAGGCGTTCATGCGTTTTCGTTTATGACGTGTCTTCGTCACATCGTGATCGCCGATCTCGACGTGATTGCCGACTTAGCGCCACAGGGCGGGAGCGTGCTTCGCGGTGAAGACGCTTACCGATTCGTGCTTGAGGTTATTTGCGGTCTTCATTCGCCGCTCGTCGGCGAAACCGAAGTCGCGGGCCAGTTTAAGAACGCGGTGAGTGCGTTCAATGCGCCGGCCGGTTCGTCAATGGCGAAGACTTTCAAAGCCCTTTTCGAAGACGCAAAGAAGATTCGCGATGCTTATTTGAAAGATCTCGGATCACAGAGTTACGGCAGCGTTCTTCGTCGCGAAATTCGCGGCCTCCGCAACGTGCATATTTTGGGCGCGGGTCACCTCGTCCAAGAGATTCTTCCGTGGGTGATGAAAGACTCGATGCAGATCACCGTTCACGTTCGTGACGTCGTCAAAGCGTCTCGCAAATTGGCGGAGAAACTCGGCGCAGAGTCCTTCTCTAAAATTCGTCTCGCCGAAATCGGCGCTCAAATCGAAGCATGCGATGCGCTCGTGATCGCCGCTCCGGTGACTTCTTCTTTTGTATCAACGTGGTCGAAAGGAGCGGGTTTCGTCGCGGATTTGCGCGCTGATTCCGCCATCGATCTTTTGAACGGTTTCGATCGTGTTCTCGAACTCGGCGCGTTCATGTCGCGCCTCTCCGAAAATCAAGCTTTGGTGCTTGAGCGCAAACGTCTTGCGCTCGTCGCCATCGCGAAGGCCGCTCTTGAGCGCGCACGCACCGTCGAGTACCGTCCATTCGGATGGGAAGACGTGTGCGCTTAGATCTCGTAAAAATCGCCGCTCGACATTCAGACCTCGCGCGTTTGCAAGCCTACCGCGTGGGTGATGCACTGAAAGCCGCTTATCCCGATCTTCAGGTCGAGTACGCATTTCGCGCCTCACTCGGTGATCAGAACTTGAATGACCCTCTCTGGAAAATGCCGGAGAAGGGTGTGTTCACCGAGGACTTCGTTCGTGATCTTCAAGACGGCTCGGCCGATCTTGTCGTCCACTCCTGGAAAGACTTGCCGACGGAGCCACGACCGGGTCTTGCGATTGCCTGCACTCTCCCGCGCGCCGATCAGCGTGACCTGTTGCTCATGAAAAAATCAAGCGGGGAGCCGGCCCGCTTGCGTGTTCTCACTTCGTCGCCTCGCCGCGCCTACAACCTCGACGGATTTTTTAAAGAGTATCTTCCGTTCACCGTGAATGACGTCGTTTTCGAAAACGTGCGCGGCAATATTCCGACCCGCATGCGCAAACTCTTGAGCGGTGACGCTCACGCATTGATCGTCGCGAAAGCGGCGGTCGACCGTTTGCTTGAATCACCGGAAGACGAGTTCGCTGAAGCTCGCGCGGTCGTTTCGCAGTGTCTGGCCGAGTGTCGCGCGATGGTTCTGCCTCTCAGTTTGAACCCGACGGCGGCCGCACAAGGGGCGCTCGCGGTGGAGATTCGCGCAGACCGCACAGAGCTCAGCGAAATGCTCTCGGTGATTCATTCACCCGAAACATTCGCGTCGGTTGTAAAAGAACGCGAGATCCTCGCGTCGTACGGTGGCGGTTGCCACCAAAAAATCGGTGTCAGTGTTCTTGATCGGCCCTACGGGCGCATCACTTACCTTCAAGGTCTCACTGATGCCGGAGAAAAACTCGACCAAGCCGCACTGACAACTTATGAATCCTTGCCTGCGTGCACCTCGGAGGCCGCGCTCTTTCCGCGCGCGGGTGAAGAGTCGCCCTTCTTTACACGCCACGTACTTCCGCGAGGCATTTGGTCGCGAGCGGAGTCATCTCCTTTTCTGTTCATCGCTCGCGAGACCGCTTGGCCTGACGGATTCCGAACCGAATCACTCGTGTGGACGGCCGGTTTGAAGACGTGGAAGAAGCTTGCGTCCAAAGGCGTTTGGGTTTTGGGGTCGTCAGAAAATCTCGGCGAGAAAGAACTGTCGTCTGTCACGACGCTCGCGCGACAGTTGGCCGGAGCGGCTCCGCAGTGGGTCAAACTCACGCATGAGTGGTCGGCCGCTTCCCTTCAGCCAAATCCGGATCTATCGGCGATCGCGACCTACGCGCTGGCGCCTTCAGAAACGCCGCCAGATCTTCGAGGACGCACGCACTTCTACTGGATGAGCGGAACTGCTTTCGATCGCGCGGTCGAACTTTATCCTGAAATTCGCGACGCGATTCATGCATCGGGCCCGGGCCATACGCATGAGCATCTCAAACGTCATCTTCGTCAAACACCTTTTGTTTACTTGAGCGTCGAGCAGTTTCGCCGAGCCGCTCTCCCTTGAAGGAAGTTATGGATTCATCATCGTCACTTTTCGAACGCAGTCTCAAAGTCGCTCCCGGAGGAGTGCACTCTCCTGTTCGCGCATTCAAATCCGTGGGCGGAACTCCGATCTTCTTCAAAGAGGCACAAGGGGCCTACCTCACCTCCGTCGAGGGCAAGCGATACATCGACTTCTGTCAGAGCTTCGGGCCATTGATCTTGGG
>CAJYIL010000418.1 GCA_913774795.1 Pseudobdellovibrionaceae bacterium | reverse complement strand
GCTCGAGCGATCGGTCAACACGAGAACTTGCGCGCTGTCGGTATCGGCTTTCAAAACGTAGCCAACGACGCCTTCGACCGTGATGACACCCATCAGTTTTTTCAAGCCGTGACGGGTGCCGCGGTTGATGCGAATCGCGTAGTGATCGGGCGAGAGATCGCGGGCGATGACTTTCGCCGCCAGCAACGTCATGTTCGTCGAGCGTTTGAAATCGAGGAGTTTCGTGAGTCTCTCGTTTTCAAGTTTCAACTCCGTGATCGCACCGAGTTTCGCGCGTAGTTCTTCGTTCTCGTGAATGAGTTCGAGGTTGCGTTTTTTAACGCCGATCAACTTCAAGTACATCGATGTTGTCGAGCGAACGCCGCTCGTGAAACTTGAATAACCGCTTTGCACGACGCTGACGGTCGCGGAGACGGGCTTGCGATACCAAGGCTCTTCGCCGGGCGACCGCTTCATGTTGATCGAGAGGAGTGGCAGAGCGATCACGATCAAAACGATCAGCGCTTTGCGAATGTCGAACGCGAAGAAATTCAAGACGCCGTCCTTAGTTCAAGCCAGTTCAAGCCGATTCAAGTCTGAGGCCATCGTCGGCCGCAGAGTTCTCGCAGATGTATTGAAAAAGGCTAGCAAATCGACTCGGTGATTCCAAGAAAACTCCTTGCCCAATCGAAGAAATCTAAGTTCACTTGAGCTCTTTCCGGCAAAGGAGCCCAGAGCCATGTTCGAATCGATTAAGTTTGCTTTGAAGCACAACCGCAAAAGCGTTTTCCGTAAAACCGCGGCTTGGTTTCTCTTCGGATTGATCATCTTGGTCATGGGCCTCTGGGGCGTGAACAAAGACGGGCAGCAGGGCATGTCACAAGGTACGGCCGTGACGGTCAACGGGCACGCAGTTCCGATGGCTCGTTTCAATGAAATGCTCGAGCGCCTTCGCCGCGACCCGCGCATGGCGCAATACGAAGCCCTTGGCGGCGATTTCGGCCAAAAAATGATGCAGTCTCAGGCTCTTTCGCAAGTCGTCGAAATGGAGCTCGTCCGTCAAAAGGCGCAGAAAGAGCGCATTCTCACGACTGACGCCGAGGTCGCAGACACCATCCGAGGCATTCCCGCATTCCAAGAAAATGGCGTCTTTAAACGCGAGATCTACCAAAACTACTTGGCCCAGACCGGCAAAGTGAGCTCCGAGTTCGAAAACGAACTTCGCTCAGAACAAGCGCTTCGTCGCACGGTCGAGCTCTTCCGTGCAGCTTTGGCGCCCACACCACTTGAACTCGAACTCGAAAAAGGTTTGAGCGACAAGAAAGCGAACGTCGAGTTCTTGCGTGTTCCGAACGACGCGCTGTTTGCCGCATCGACCGTCAAAGCCTCGGAGGCCGCAGACTGGCTCTCGAAGCCAGAGAACGAAAAGAAAGTAAAAGATTACTACGAGTCTCACAAAAAAGACTATTCACAAGCCGAGCAAGTTCGCGCGCGCCACATCCTCGTGAAAGCGGTCGACGGAGACAAAGACTCGGAGAATAAAGCGTTCACGAAGGCCGAAGATCTTGTGAAGCAGTTAAAGGCCGGAGCTGATTTCGCCGCTCTCGCGAAGAAAAACTCAGACGATCCAGGTTCGAAAGACAAAGGCGGCGATCTCGGATTTTTCGCGCGTGGCTCGATGGTTCCAGCCTTTGAAAAACAAGCGTTCGACGCAAAGGTTGGCGAGATCAGCGCTCCTGTGAAATCGGAGTTCGGTTATCACATCATCCAAACCCAGGAGAAGAAGCCGGCCTCTGAGCGTACCTACGAACAAGTCAAAACCGAAATCGCCCAAACGGTCATCGCCCGCGATCGCTCGCATGAAGCCGTTGCGGCTCTCGAGAAAGAGTTGAAAGGTCCAGATGCCGCGAAAGCCGTTTCGTCGGTCGCATCAGCGCACGGTCTCAAGTGGGAAGAGTCGGGCACGTTCGACATGAAAGCCGACGCTGTTCCGAAAGTCGGTGATAGCGACGATGCGGTTCGCACGGCGTTCGCTCTTTCTTCGGCAAAGCCGCTCGCGGATCACTTGGTTCGCCAAGGTCCGAACGCCTACATTCTCCGCTACAAAGCTCCAACAGCGACGGCTGAAAAGAAGGCTCCTGAGCAAGAAAACCCGACGTTGGTCGCGGCCTTCCAGGCTAACCGTCGAAGCGAAGATGCACTTCGTGGATGGGTCGAATCGCTTCGCAAATCGTCGTCAATCAGCGTCTCAGATTCAGTCTCATCGGGCATGGGCGGTGGTGGCGGCGGGAGCGGTGGCTCACCTTTTGACGGTGAGTAAATCAATTTGATCGCGCCGGGGCTTCGGTCTCGTTTTGGTACGACAAAAGTCTGTCCAAAGCCTGTGAAACCCGACCTTTGACCCTCAAAACTCACGACCTTCGGACCGAATAGGAAGGACGGGATTTCATCACGAACTCCCGCCTGACTCTTCGGGGGACTCGTGAGATTCAAGCTTTTCTCGACCGCGCTGGCTCTTCTTCTCTCCAGCGTCTGGGCCCAAGCCCAGGTCGTCACTCACGAATACGTTCCTGGCGAGATCATCGTCAAACTCCGCTCAAAATCGAAATCGATGCAAGCTTCCGCGTTCATCGGAAAAGCCGTCGCCGAAAAAGGGATGGCTCTGAAGGGGACCTGGAATGGTTTGAACATGCATCATTTCGCGTTGAAACCCGGGGCTTCGGTCGAGAAAACGATCGCCGAACTCGCGAACGATCCCGACGTCGAGTTCGTCGAGCCGAACTACATCGTGAAAATGCAATCGGCGGGGCTCGAGGGCCAGCCGGTCTCAATGGAATCTGTTTATGAATCTTCGGCCGCTTCATCCTCTGGCGGAGGCACGGTCACGACGTTTGCACAAACATCCGCACCGGTCGGGTTGTCATCCGGTTGGTCATCACAAACTCCGGGCAAAACACCTCCAGTCGTCGCCGTCATCGATACAGGCATCGATCCATCGCACTCGGTCTTTGCGCAGACGGGCGCCGTTTGGACAAACCCGAACGAAATTCCCGCAAACGGCATCGATGACGACAATAACGGTTATGTCGATGACGTTCATGGCTGGAACTTCGTTGCGAACTCCAACTCGCCTTATGATGACGATGGCCACGGAACGCACGTTTCGGGAATCGTTCTTGGCGTATCGCAAGACATCACGGCCGGCTCTCTTCAGCCTGCGGCGATACGAATCATGCCGTTGAAGTTCTTGGATTCAACGGGCTCCGGTTCGACGTCTGATGCCGTGAAAGCGATTTACTACGCGGTCAATAACGGCGCGAAGGTTTTGAATAACTCGTGGGGTGGCGGAGGATTCTCGAACTCACTCTTAAACGCGATCGCCTATGCGTACGATAGAAAAGTCGTGTTCGTCGCGGCAGCGGGGAATGCGGCCTCCAATAACGACTCGTCGCCGACTTATCCGGCGAACTACAATGTTCCGAATATGATTTCGGTCGCCTCGACGACCGATACGGATGGATGGTCTTCGTTCTCAAATTACGGAGCATCGACGGTTCACTTGAGTGCGCCGGGCTCTTCGATATTCTCAACCTTCCCGGGAAATATGTGGGGACGGGCATCGGGAACTTCGATGGCGACGCCTTTCGTTTCTGGCCTGGCAGCTCTGATGGTGCGCGAATCGCCGACGATGCCTGGCTATCAGGTGAAGAGTTTGATCTTCACGGCAGGTCAGCAGATCGCCGCTTTGGCAAATCGGACATCGACGAAAGAGCGCATGTACGTGCCGTCGGCTTTGACGATGTCGAAGTCAGCGCAAGTTTCATCAACGCAACCCTCGTACGATGTCGCTTCGGCGCGAATGCCGGCGTCATCGGAGGACGTGGGCGGCGACCAAGTTCCGGCGTGTGGTCTTGTGGCGAAGGCCATTTATGATGCGAAGAATGGCGGAGGGCCGTCGGGTCCATTTAAGTCGTTGGCGTTCTTTGGCGTGCTCTTGATTCTCGTTTCGCCGATCTTGGTGAGCGTGATGTTGCGCAATCGTCCGACCGGTCGTGAGAAGCGTCGTTACGAACGTTTCGAGATTTCGTCTTCGGTGACGATGAAAATCGGTGATCGTGAACTTACGGGTCTCGTCTCTTCGATCTCGCAGGGTGGTGTTCAAGTCGACACCGATGCTTGGCTGCAGAACGGCGGAGTGCTCACGATGTCGATCTCGTCGCCGGATGGGCGAGAAACGATCTCGGTGCAGGGTCAGGTCGTTTGGTCGGAAGAGCAGAAGCGCTACGGCGTTGCGTTCTCGAATGCCGAGTCGACGATCAAGCAAACGATCGCTCGTTGGACAGCCGGGTTGATGGCGAACTAAGGGCGCTGCGCTAGGGCGCCCTCTTTTGGGGGCGCTTGGGGCGGGGGGGCGTTTGACGTTGAAGGTTTAGCTCTCACGTCGGAAGGATGATCTCCTCTCCGTCGTCGTTGATCGCCGACCGCTTTAAAAGTCACAAGCGTTTCAAATGCAGAAAATTAGTCGGTCCTTCGTGTAGGATAAACGTTAAACGTTAAACGTGAACGAAAACGGCCAACGTACACGTACACGTACACGTACACGTCAAACGTTCCCCCTTCCTCGAGGTCCTATGTTTCCGCGCCACCTGCTCATGGCTTATCCCAACGGCTACCGCATTGAATCCGCGCTCAATCCGCACATGCGCGATGCCGAAGGTCGATTGAAAGTCGTCGACTTCGCCAAAGCTTTAAAAGAGTGGGAAGCTCTCCGCGCTCTCTACACCTCTCTCGGACTCAACGTTCACGTCATCGAAGCAAAGCCCGAGTGGCCTGATATGGTCTTCTGCGCGAACCAAACGTTTCCGTTTCTCGACAGCGCGGAGAAGCCTGCCGTCGTTTTATCGCACATGCGTTCAGATACACGAAAAGGCGAAGTTCCTCTCTTTGAAAAATGGGCACGAGAGAGCGGACTGCGCGTTCATGAGTTGAAAAGCTCCGAAGGATTCGAGGGGAGCGGCGACGCGATCTGGGACTTCGATTCGATGCGCGTGATCGGCGGCTATGGTTTTCGAACGGATCAAGGCGTTTACGCCGAACTCGCATCGTTGATTAAGTGCGAGGTGATTCCTGTCGAGCTTCATGACGAGCGTTTCTATCATCTCGACACGTGTTTTCTAACGCTCGGAAAATCGCGCGCCGCTTACGTCCAAGAAGCCTTCACACCCGACGGCCTGTCCGCGCTGAAAAACGCATTCCAAACGCTGATTCGCATTCCGCTCAACGAGGCGATCGATCACTTTGCCGGTAACGCGTTCTGCCCCGATGGTGAGAACGTCGTCCTCCAAAAAGGCGCTTCGCAGTTTGTCGCTTCGTTGCGTGAGGCTGGCCTTTGCGTGCACGAAGTCGAAACGCGCGAGTACATCAAAGCGGGCGGATCCGTCTTCTGCATGAAGCAACAGCTTTGGATGAGAGCGTGACCTCTCGTTCGCAAGGCCTGGTGCTCGCGGTCGGTGCCGCCACTCTCTGGGGCGTCTCCGGAAATTTCGCGCAATTTCTTTTTCAGCACCGGGGAGTTGATTCGTCGTGGATGGTCACGGTTCGCTTACTCCTCGCCGGCCTACTTCTTTTGATCATGGCTCGTTTCCGCGGTTTCGGTGTCTTCGCGATTTGGCGGGGAGCGGCCGCTCCGTATTCGGGAGGCATCCCTGAGTCTGCCGGTTTGCACGCCCGCGATGTTAAAGAAACGTCCCGTCGCTTGATCGACTCGGATGCCGTTCAAATTGTTTTGTTTGGCATCTTCGGAATGCTCGGTGTTCAGCTCACCTACTTCGAGGCCATTCGCACGTCGAACGCGGCGACGGCGACCGTTCTGCAGTATCTCGGCCCTGTCTTCATTGCAATTTGGTCCGCTTGGTCCGACAAGCGAGTTCCGAAACCCGTCGAATTTCTCGCGATCGGCTTGGCGGTGGGTGGCACCGTTCTGCTTGTTACTCATGGAGATATCTCACGGCTCGCCATCACGCGTGAAGCTCTGACGTGGGGTCTTCTTTCGGCGCTCGCACTCGCGCTCTATTCTCTGCAGCCGCAGTCGCTCCTAAAACGCTACGATTCTTCGTTGGTCGTGGGTTGGGGGATGTTGATTGGCGGAGTCGCGATGAGTTTCATTCAGCCACCTTGGCATTTCAGCGGTGACTGGGACTTTGCTGCGTTCGTCTCGGCCGCTTTCATCGTTGTCTTCGGCAGCCTCGCCGCGTTCTATGCATACCTTTCAGCGGTCGCGAAAGTCGGCGCGAGCACGGCAAGTCTCCTCGCTTGTGCCGAGCCGCTGTCGGCGATGCTTGTGGCGGTTTTGTGGCTCCATGTTCCGCTCACTCCCGCCGATTGGCTCGGGACAGCTCTCATCATCTCGACCATCTTGATTCTTACGTGGCGCGAGCGTGAGGCAGCTTAATCGCGAGCGAAAAGGCCGTTGAACAAGAATTGAAGTTTGAGGGCGATCACGTATTCGCCGTATTTGAAACCAGAGGTTTCGAATTGGTTTGATTGGCCTTCGACGCCGGCCCGGAGAATATTTCGGTAACTGAATGAGTAGCCGACGAAATAACCAGATCCATTTGCGTCGAGATGCGCGCTCGAAGCGCCCGACGAGGTCGAGATCGTCGTGAGATCAACTCCGTTTTGTTGGTAAGAGCCGCCGGCATACAGCGACTTGAAATAAAGCGATCCCCGCGCAGCTCGCGTGTTAATTTTCGTCACGTCAAGATAAGACGAGGACTGAGACGAGTTACGAACTTCCTTTTGCCCGAGCTCGAGTCCCGCCGAGAATCCGAAGGTATCCGAAAATGGGAGATCGAATCCCGCCTCGAGCGAGTTTCCCCATCCATTTAAAGTGGCGTTCACACCCGGCTGTGTCACCGTTGCAAAGTTTTTTGAAAGAATGATTCCGAGATAAGGGCCGAATTCGCGTGCGCGACCCGCGTGCGCAGATTGAGAAACGGCGATCAGCAAAAGAGAGAACAAAAGCGATTTCATTCGCGAATCGCTTTCATCGCTGAAACACATCGCGTGTAAATGCTCGGCCCCATCCGCACTGAACGAGAGGTGAGCGTGCCGGCTGCGGGGTCAAAAGAGAAGCGTTCGATCGTGTTCATGGTCGAGAGCGCATTGGCGACGTAGACGTCGCCGTTGTAGGCGTCTTCCGCGAGTGCCGAAGGTCCGTTGACCAGAACGCCGCTGTCGCTAAAGGCGGCGACTGCGGTTCCGAATGCGTTTGTCGTCATGTTGATCGGATAAGAGTAAATGAAGTTAGAGGCCGCGGTCGTGCTTCCGTAGGCGGCGAGAAGTTTTCCCGATGAGTGTGTGAGAACGGCCGTCGGGAGGGCGGTTGTGGTCGGCGCGGCCTGCGACGCGAGGCAATCAGCGGTGCCGACGTATCCCGCTGGCGTAATCAAAACGAGTTTGTTGTTGGGCGTTGCGGCCGAGTTGGCGTAGATCACTTTTCCGTTCGCGAGAGTGTCGAGCCCAGAGATAAGCGTCGTGGTCGCGGAGCAAGTCGAAGCCGGGCTTTGAATGTACGAGTTCGCGCCCTGAAGCACGCGCGCCTTTGCGGGCGTGAACTTTTCGATGGCTGAGGTCTTCGACACGAGGTAGCTGCCGTCACTTAAAAGTTTTGCTGCTCGCAAGACGCTATTGAGCGCCGTCGAATTCGAAAGATATGTCGAAGCGGTTTGGCCAAATTTTGAAACAAGATCCACTCGGCGGCCTGAAGCGTTTTCGACCGTGATGAGAACGCGAGTGGAATCGTAGTCGGCGATCGCAACCGGCATGTCTCCAGGTGAATAATTCGCGTAATCGATAATGACGCGTTTAACGGCGCCCGTGGCGGGGTCAAAGGCAACGACCGTTCCGGATCCGGTCGATGTCGTAACGCCTCCGCCGTAGCAGGAGCCGCTGGCGACATAGAGAGACTGGCCGGAGGGAACGCCGCTGGCTGCCGCACCGGTATCCAGTTCATCCGACGTTTGCTGACCGCACGAAAACGCGCAGAGAGAAAACGCGATAAGGAAAAGCTGATGCGAAAGTTTCATCCGATGAACCTCAAACATTGTTAAGGAACTATTCGGACGCTTCTTAAGGGCGATTAACGGAAGAAAACGCGACACACAAAATGCTGTGCGTATGTCGCGTCCAGATCAACCGATGGTCGGGCAAAAAACAACTACGTTAGTTTATTACAGAGTCATCTGCGCGTAGAGTTCGGCGCGCGCGTTCTGTAATGCGGCCGTCGGAGCCGCGTCGTAAACCGCGTTTTTCTCATAAGCAGGCAAGATCAAGCGCGGCTCAAGCCAGAGGTTTTGAATCGGCGTGTAGCGCACGAATGTCGAAACGTCGACCGAAACGCCGGTCGAGCTGCGGTCGTGGGTTTCGACTTGCGTCCATTGGCCGATGCCGGCGGCGAGCGTCGATGTCAGCTGCTTCGAAACAGTTGTGAGATCTTCAACGTAGAACGTCGTATCGGTCGGATTGTAGCGGCTCTGGATGAAGTAACGAGGTGTCGTTTGGTTCCAGAGAGTCCATTGCGCGGGCATGCGCCAGGTGGTGTAGAGGTAGTACGCTTGCTGGTACTGACCGAGGTCACGCGAGCGAGTCGAATTCGGGAAGTAAGAGCGGTACTGCCCTCCCAAAGTGACCGAAGTTCCCCGAAACCAATCGGGGTGCAGGAGCGTGAACGAAGGATCGCCTGCGCGAAGGCCCGAGCGCGACGTGTCTGCGGCGGCGCCCGCGAAAAGTGATCCCGATTCGACCGCTTGAACATAGCCGCCCCAACCTGACGCGTGCACGGCGCCTACGTACATCTCGTGCTTCGATTGGTAACGTCGTCCGTTCGCGTTGTCGTATTCGAACAAGCGACCGGTCGTGTTCTGAGATTTCAATCCGGCGCGGAGACGGAATTTTCCGAACTCCGGCGCGTTGATTCGAAACGGAGCCGCAATCGAATTCGAAGCCGGGGCGGCTGTCGCCGCCGATGGTTGTGCCGCCGGAACTTGAACCGGAATGCCAGGTCCCGCTCCTCCGTTCGTGCTTTGTGCGAGAGCAAGGTTGGACGTGAGGGTGAGCAAAAGAGCCGAGGCCAAGAAGGTCCGAATCATCGTGCGAAGTCTCCATTCAGGGTGGGGAGCGACGGCGCTAGATGTAGTCGGGCGAATTCCGCTTCTCAAGTTAGAACTGTGTTTGGAAGACCCAACAGGGATTTTATCCATTGTGCATCGCACCTCAGTCCTGTCTCGATTTGAGGCATGAGGTCAGGTCTATGACATCTGGCGATGTAGATGGAGCGAACTGACTGGGGAAAAGCTGACAAGTACCCTTTCAGCAGGCTAGATTTAGAGAGTTATCTGGGGGTTTTTATGGGCGAGTTTAGTCTCACACACTGGTTAGTCATCGCGGTCATTGGTATCGTTTTCTTCGGACCAAAACGTCTTCCGGCCCTGGGGCAGTCGCTGGGAGAATCGATTCGTGGCTTCAAGAAAGCGATGAACGATCACCACGATACACAAGACCAGCCGGCACCTCCGCGTCGCGAATCGCTTCACGCCTCTGACGTCGATGCGACCCACACGACGACGTCGACGAAAGATTCAACGCACTCTTAAGCGGGGTGTGTGATCGACCTCCGTCTCGATAATGTCGGCCTCACATTGCCTAGCGGTCGACAACTCTTTCAAATTCGCGAATTCACATTAGCCAGTGGCTCGCAGCTTCTTTTGCGCGGAGCGAGTGGCACGGGCAAAAGTTCGCTTCTCCATTTACTCGCGGGCTTGATGCTCCCGTCACAAGGTTCGATTACTGCAGATGGAGTGTTGATTTCCGATCTGAGCGATTCATCGCGCGCACGTTGGCGTCGAGAAAACGTGGGCTTGATTTTCCAGAAGCTCAATCTTCTTTCGCATCTAACTGTTTCGGAGAACGTGGCGCTCGCGAGCTCGGCGGCCCAGTCCCAAGCGCAAGCTATTCACGATGTCGGTCTTTCAGAATTAGCGAATGAACGAGCTTCAGTTTTATCTGGGGGCGAACAGCAACGCGTTGCGGTCGCGCGCGTCCTGGCTCAGCCGTCGCGTCTCATCTTGGCCGACGAACCTACATCTTCCCTCGATGACGGTAACGCCGCGTTCGTCATCAACGCTCTCAAGCGAGCGTCGATCGGTCGAACACTGATCGTCGTTTCGCACGACGATCGACTGGCGAGTTCTTTCTCCGATATTCGCACCCTGGAGTCGTTGTGAACGCACTCCGTCTCGCTTGGCTCGATCTCACGCGCCGACCGCTTTCAACAGTCATCGCCTGCGTTTCGATCGCTCTTTCGGTGGCCACCGCAGGTGTTCTCTTACGATTGAGTCATTTGGCTGAGCGCCGCTATTCGACTCTGATGACGACCACTGAAGCTCTCGTCGGCGCCAAGTCGGGTGATCTCGACATTCTTCTCGGCGCCTTGAACGGCGAAGTCTCACGGACCGATCAAACGGGCTATTTACCGATGAAGCTCTTCGAATCTTTGCGCGCGCAGGCTCCAGTGCATTTCGAAGATGGTGCTAACACAACGTCGACGTATGTGCGATCCGTGACCCCGTTCGTTTACGCCGGATTTTTTAGAGGTTTTGCGGCGGTGGGAACAGACGATTCGATTCTGCGGCGGGGCTTGAGACCCGCAGAAGGATCATGGCCTGCGGCACTCGCGGAGATCGCGATCGGCGCTCGTCTAGCGAGTGATTTTGATTTGAAGTTGGGCGACACCGTCACCGTCGATCCGCTCCAGCCGGCACGACCGGGTGAGGGTCCCGAGGCAACCGGTCAAGGGCCTCTTCCATTCAAGGTGTCGGCGATCCTCGAGCCGACAAACACGGCGTGGGACTCTCAAGCATGGATGACACTCGCATCCGCGCGCGTTCTTCTCACGCACACGCGCTTGAAGAATTCGATCTGGGGACCTGATGTCCTCAATTATTTTCTGATCGATCTCGAGCCTCGGGCATTTGTGAAACTCAAAGCTCTCGTCAACGACCGAACCGTTGGGCAGGCCGTCGACGTCGCAACCGCGCGCTCCAAACTGAAAGACCTTACAGGCACGGGACGCGCGCTAGGGCTCACGATCGTAGGTCTTGTTCTTTTGATGGCGGTCTTATCGTTGGCTTCGGTTTTAGTGACGCGCTTTGAAAGTCTCTCTCTTCAAATCGCAGTCTTGAGAGCGATCGGTTACTCGCGCGGGGAGATGGCCCAATGGCTTTTGCTCGAAGGGCTTTTGCTCGGCTTGGTTTCGTGTTTGGTCGGCGCGCTCATCGACGCGCTGGTTTTTCCTTCGGTTCGTGCAGCTTTGGCGGCCTCTCTGCCGGCCGCAGGACCGAGCTCCGTCTTCGAGAGCTCACTCATCTGGATTGCGGCCCTGATCGCTTCCGTACTGTCGGTGATGATTCCGATCGCACGAGCGTACCGCCTCGATGTGCACTCGGCGCTGCGCGGATAATTCGTTTGCAAATCTCGCGACGGCCGTCACGTAAAAATTTGTTTAGCGGCAGATGAGCATCGCGACCTGCGTCGACGAATTCGGCGACGTGACGTAAAGCTCACCCTCATTTGAAAGGGTGTCGGTGAGAACTTCGATCGTTTGTCCTGCTTGCACCACTCGCACGGCGCGACGGGAACCATTGGTTTGTTCAACGATCGTCACGTTTGTGAGTGTCGTCGAACCGATTTGCGCCGTCGTGTCTTTCAAGATGATTTGATCGCCGTACACAAGTGGAAGAGTACCGTCCAGAACGGCCGTCACCGTACACTCCGCTGACGCCGCAGACGCGGACGTAACCGAAACCAAAACAAGTGCAAACGCCAACACAGCTTTCACGAAAAACCTCGCTCTAATTGAAAGCAAAGTTGTATCACTCGGGCGCTCGACCACTGCTACGAAGCTTTTCCATCTATATATAGGTGAGCGAAAATCGGGCCCCGACGCGAAAGCGACGAGGGCAAGCAACACTTTTGAAATTGGTGAGTGATAAACGAACGGCCGAAGGCCTTCAAAAGTGGTACGGGTAGAGGGACTTGAACCCCCACGCTTTCGCAATAGATTTTGAATCTATCGTGTCTACCATTCCACCATACCCGCACAGCATGATCAGAGGACGTGACAATAACGGTCTCGGCCCAGAACGTTCAAGAAGTAATTTCACGGAATCGTTCACCGATCTTCATTTCCACGGATGAACGCGCCGAACCGAGGCTCATCAGCGCGAGTGATGCCTACAGCGCGAGCGCGAATTAACCAGCACGCCGATACCAAAGTGGAAGCAATGTTTAACTTTTGCGCAAGGTGACGCCGGACGGCACACGGCTTGCTCATCATTCGGCCGAACCATCAGGTCCCCGCGTGGGGACTACAGGAGAGTCGAACGTATGAAAAACCTTATCGCATTCTTGGCGTTCATCATGATGACCCAAGCGTACGCACAAGCGCCAGCCGCGCAAGTGCAAGTGATCCAGGCCCAACCGCAAGCGCCAATCATCGCGCAACCGGCACAGGCAGCTCCAAAGAAAACTTTGATCTACGACGAGCGCACAAATCAGCTCGTTGAAGTGGCGCCTCAAGTGCAAGCCACACAACAAACGGCTCCGGTCGTCGCTGAAGCAACTGCAACAGCGCCGTCGAATCAGCCCATTTACATCCTTAATAACCAAAAGCTTCAGGGCTACCAGGGCGCGATTCAGGACGCTCCGACAGCCGTCGTTCAAGAAGCTCCGGCGCGTGTATCGGCGAGCGAGTCTCTCCGCAAGGAGCGTCACGGTGCTGAAACGGCAACGGAAGACGGCATCGTCATGACGCTCGAAAAGGCGCGTCTCGAAGACGAAGTTCGCCGCCGCGAGAAGTTCAACAATGCTCTCAGCGCGTCTTCAGCTTCGGCTTCAGCAACGGTCGTCGTTCCAGCGGGAACAGCGAGCGGCACAACTCAAGCGGCTTCGCAATCTGCGACAGCTTCGTCGATCGTCAATGCTCCAAATGCCAACAACGTCATCACGACGACAACGGCAACGAACATCGATGAGAACGAAGTCGTTGAAATTCCGGCGCAGCGCCCACAAAAGAAAACTCGCAAGAAAGTCATCCTCGAAGACGAGACAACATCTTCGAACGTCGACGTAAAAGCTGAAGTTCGCGCAGCCTTGGCTGAGCAAAACGCAGCTCCGCTCAATCTCACGAGCTACTACGTTTCGGGTCTCGTCGGTACGGCGAACTACAACGACGGCGCGAACATTCGTGGTCGCCTGTCGTCGGGTGTCGCGTTCGGTATCGTGACTCCAGAGCGTTTCGTCGCTGAAGGATCGTTCACGTACGGTCAGTTCCAAGTTGACGACTTCTACGGTGTTCGCCCGACGTACTCGACGCTCGATATGGACCAATACAACTGGTCGGTTGGCGCGAAGTACCAACTCCTCCCAGGAAGACTGCGTCCAGCGGTCGGTGCTCTCGCATCTTATACGCGCCGTAACTACTCGTTTGCAGGCTTCTCGAACGGCGATTCGATCTTGACGACAGATGCGTTCGACGCCGGTCTTCAAGCGGGTCTCGATCTCGCTCTGACGAACAACTTCTCGATCGGCGCTGACTTCAAGTACATGTGGAACATCGCTTCGAAAAACAACGCGAACAACAACATGTACCGTAACGGTTACTACAACTACGGTTACGGCAGCGGGTACACAGGCAACGGCGGCTTCAAAGTCGTCGAAGACCTTTCGTACTACATCGCTTCGTTGTCCGCGAAATTTACTTTCTAACGAACGCAAAAGCTCTGATTCGACTCCAGAGCTTATGGTTCTAAATGAAAAGGCTGCCTCTAGGGGCGGCCTTTTGCTTTTGGCGGGCGAACGAGACTTGCGGCTAGCTGGTCATTCGGGGCGGAGTTTGCGAAGCTTAAAGAATGCTTCTAGAACTCGCACTTCTCATTCAGCAGGCGCGCGCGCAGACCGAAGAAATCCCGATGCTGCCGGCGTCACCGGCGGTGTCAACGCCCGCGCCCACTCCGACTCCGACTCCCGCATCACCGCCGCCGAAAGTCGATGTTCCACGGTCGTCGTCGATGATTTCGATCACGAAAGTGGTCGGCGAAGTGGGAGATCACTTCGTCACCAGCCGCGAAGTGAAAATCAATAGCGCCATCGAACAAGCGATTGAAAAAAAGCCTGCGAGTCCTGATAGCGGCTACGTCATCTTCTCGGGAACGGAGCGACTTTTTCCCGGCGAAGTCACTCGCGTCCTCGACGAGTGGGCGATTTACTTCGAGGCGCGTTCTCTCGGCAGTACACAAATTCAAAAGTCTGAGATTGCGAGAGCGATCGCAATCGTCGAAGAGCGATGGAGTGGCTCCCAAGCCTTTAAAGATCTTGAAGTCGGCTCGACTGAACTTCGCGACATGGTCGAAAGAAAACTCGCGGCCAAAGAGTTCGAGAAACTTAAATCCGATCCCGCTCTCAGCCCCGTGAGCGACGAAGAGGCGCTGAGCTATTACAAAAAGAATCGCCTCCGCTTCGGCTCTCTTCCATTCTCGAACTTCCAAGACAACATCAAAGCGTTTCTCGTGAAGACCCAAGTCGAAAAACGATTGGGCGAATGGCACGAAGTCTTGCGCCGCAAGTACAAGACCCGTAACTTCATCGCCGGATGAATGAGCACTTAGCTAGCGTAATGGGCGAAGCCGAAGGCGGAGCTAACGAATGACCTCGGTAACGGCTTTCGCAAAAATCAGAAAACTCACGCCTCACGACGCCGGCCAGATTTTCGTCGTCCTCGAAACGGCGCGCGATGCCTCTAAAGTTCCGATCGGCCCGAAGTGGAGTTACCAGCAGCTTGAGGCTGAGTGCCGAGAATTTGGGCTGGTGGCCGAGCGACAACACGAGATCCAGGCGTTCATTCTGTACCGGGATACCGGCGCGGCCTGGGAGATTAGCTTTCTCGCCACGTCGCCTGATGCGCAGGGTCAGGGGCTCATGACGACGCTCCTTGAGCATTTAAAACGAGATCGCCCCCAAAACCGACCGATTTGGCTCGAAGTTCACGCCGGCAATCACAAAGCTCGGGCCATTTATGAGAAGGCCGGGTTTACCGCAACCGGTGAGAGACCCAAATATTACTCCGACGGTGGGGCTGCGGTTCTTTATAACTATGGCTAACTAAAGGTGCCTAAGCTTGCGCATGGTCTCGGGATTTGATACCTCTCACTGCATCCATGCAGGGAAATTTTCTGACAGAAATCCGAAAACTCGCGGAAGAAGTGTCTTCTCGCGAAGGTTGTTACCTCTACGATCTCGAAATGGTCGGATCAGGTAACGGCCGCGTTTTGCGTGTGACGATCGACAAAGACGCCGAGGGTGGCGTGTCGGTCGATGACTGCACAAACGTTTCTCGCGCGATGAATCTCCGCCTCGACGTCGAAGACATCATTCCCGGCGGACAATATCAACTCGAAGTCTCATCTCCCGGTCTTGAGCGCGTTCTCAAAGAGCCGCGCCATTACCAAGGTGCTCTCAATAAACAAATCGCGGTGAAGTCGTTTGCTCCGATCGCGCAGTTCAACTCGGAACTCCCGATCGAACTCGCGAAAGCGAAGCAAATCAACGGCCCGCTTCTCTCTTACGACGACAAGGGAATTAAAGTCGGTTACATGCCGGCCGTTAAAAAAGGCGCTGAGCCTCTCCCGCAAGTCGAGATCTTCGTTCCGTTCGAATCCGTGACGAAAGCGCACGTGATTTTCGAGTTCGAAGCACCCGCGAAGCCAGGCCAGAAGCCCGGCAAGGTTGGTAAACAAAAATAGTATAATTGGGCGGGGACTTGCTCCTCGTCCGACTCGGCTGGCGAGTTGCCAGGCGAGGAAGGTCGAAGTGTATCTGTTCGCATTAACTTAAAGGCGCCGGGAGAAAAAAGAACCGGAAAGCGAAACCCCAAAAGGCCTCACGAAGAAGGAAGTAGAAGAATGGCAGATTTCTCGGAACTCAGCCGCATGATGGAACAAGTTGGAAAAGATAAAGGCATCGACAAGCAAGTCGTGATCGACGCCGTTATCCAAGGCATGCTCGTCGCGGCCCGCAAGAAATACGGCACGTACCGCGAAATCGAAGCGCAGTACAACGAAGAGACCGGCGAAGTCGAACTCTATGAGTTCAAAGAAGTCGTCAACGCCGAAGACTTCGTCGATGACGAAATCGAAATCAAAATCGAAGAAGCCCGCGAGATGAACCCTGACGTTCAACTCAACGACTCGGTCGGTATGAAACTCGACTCGACAGAACTCGGCCGTATCGCCGCGCAAACCGCGAAGCAAATCATCACTCAGCGAGTGAGAGATGCCGAGCGCGAAATCATCTACAATGAATTCGAAGCCCGCAAAGGTGAGATCGCTTCGGGTATCGCCCGTCGTGTCGAGCGTGGCGCGATCGTGGTCGACCTCGGTCGCACAGAGG
>CAJYIL010000417.1 GCA_913774795.1 Pseudobdellovibrionaceae bacterium | reverse complement strand
GTCCTTGCTCAAGCCGACGTCGACGATAACGCCGGCGAATTCGTCGACAAGTCGGCGACTTGCTCAAGCGCTCGCATGTGGCGCACGGACTTACGCGCTTACTGCACCGCAGACGCGGCCGCAGGCTGTGCGCGTTCATCGGCAAAGGTCTGCGAACCGATGTTCGATACGCCTTAAGTTTCTGATGTGTTAAGAACTGCACAAGGGCGCCATGATCTTTGATCGCGGTGCCCTTATCTTTTGGAGGTCATCTTTAACGGAGGATCTCTCATGCCAGCACAATTCGAAAATCAAGACTCGCAAAACGACATGAACACAAACGACCAAGCCCAGTCGCAAGACCAAAGCTTCGCCGGTGGCCAACAAGGAGCTGCGCTCGATACAATCCGTACGTCGGTTGTGGGCGTCCTCGACTCGGTTGTTCGCGAGTACGAACCACAAATCGCTGAGTTCACATCGAACATCGCACACCAAGCGGTTGACCGCGGTGTCGAGCTCGCTCAAACAGCCGTTCAGCGCGTGAAAACTCAGTCATGGATGCGCCTGGCAGCCGCGGCGGCTCTCGGTATCGGCGCAATCGCGGTATTGGCCTATGAAGCCGAGCAAATCAGCGAAGCACAAGGCTCAAAGCGCTCACGCCGCCAGACTCACTAAAGCGCGCGTCTCAAAACGCAAAATTCGAAAAGGCGCTCCGCAAACGGGGCGCCTTTTTTTACAGAGCACGAAGCTTCGATTCGCTCGGGAACGCCAAGAGAAAACCGATGAGTGCAGCGCCCGCATAAGGATAAATCGCTGTCGGCCGCGAACTCAGCATCGAATTTAAAAAACCGAACAACGTGACAGTTTCAAGGAGCGCCCAGCGAATGATCCACGTCGGCAAAATCTTTTGCATCGATTCGCGCGTCACCTGGCCCTGTTGATCGAAGGCGGGCTTTGCGTTTTTTGAGAGAATCTTCGGAATGACGAACGAGAGAACCAGTGCACCCAGCGCGCCCACCATGAAGTACCAATCGGGCAAATGGCCAACGGCCGATGCGGCTGGCTGGTTTAAGTCCGGAGCTTCTGGGGGACGTGTCATCGCCGTTTGCGAAACGATCACGATCATGGCTTGGCTCATGAGAAGAGCGCCCCACAGAATCAGCGCTTGAGACATCGGCTGGGGCTCGGGTCGATTGGGCGTATGAGTTTGCATGTCTCTTACGCTCGCACTGTCAGCGCACGAGCGCAAGTCTTAGGCTGTTTTGCGCCGCGCGCTCGCCTTTAAGAGATTCAATAGAAACGCTTCTGGTTTCTTAAGCCCTCGAGCCTTGAACGATTTCTCTCCATGCTTAAAGAGTGTTCCATCGGAGAAAGACGTCGTGATGGTCGGGTGAATGTAGTACTTGCGACAAACCGAGACCGTGTTACCGAGTTTGGCAGCCGTTTCCCGAACAGCTTGAAGCACGAATTTCTTCTCTTCTCGCTGGCTCGAGCAAGGCCCCAGTCCCAACAAACAGCAAGCGGCGACCACACTCCCGCCCCAGGTTCTAAAATCTTTTGCCGTGAACTCCTCACCGGCAATTTTTTGTAAGTAGCGATTCACATCCGTCGACGTGATATCGACGAGACGACCGTCATCGTCTTTGTAGGCAAACAGCTCGCGACCGTGAAGATCATCGCACTTGCGAATGACCTTGGCGATACGTGGGTCTGTCACGCAGATGTCGTGTTCGATACCCGACTTGCCTTTAAAGTGAAACTTCACTTTCGATCCGCTGACCTTCACGTGCTTGTGTCGCAGAGTCGTCAGACCATACGAACCGTTTTCACGAGCGTATTCGTCGTTCCCGACGCGGATGTGCGCTTCATCCATGATGGCGACGATCGTCGCCAAAACCTTTTCGCGTGGCAGACCCGGTATCGCGAGATCGCGTTTAATCGCGCGACGGATGCCCGGGAGTTTTTCGCCAAACGAAATCATCTTCGTGTATTTCGTCTGATCGCGAAGTTGTCGCCACTCAGCATGATAGAGATATTGTTTGCGCCCACGGGCGTCGCGCCCGGTGCATTGAAGATGCCCGTTCACTTTCACGCAAATCCACACGTTTTGCCACGCCGGCGGGATCTTTAAGGCAGCAAAGCGTTCGACCAATCGTTTTTCGGCAACCCGTTTTCCACGAGGATCAAAATACGCGAACGATTTTTTGCCCGCGCGTTTTCTTGAGTAACCTGGGTCGCGGTCATGCACGTAATGGAGGCCGGCCGCTTCGGCGGCTTCCATTGCGTCGAGTTCTGCAGGCGAAATAGATTCAGACGTCAAACGAAGGCTCATGAAAGGCCCCTCCACGTCGCCATCATGCGCGCAAGCGGCGTCGGACGTCGTGAAGATTCGCTCGAATCAAAGTGAGGATTTGGTGACTTTTGCGCCCGCGGCCGGTTTCACCGAAGGAGGAGCTTGCGGAGTCGCAAGGCCAGCGACACCTGTTGCCGGTGC
>CAJYIL010000416.1 GCA_913774795.1 Pseudobdellovibrionaceae bacterium | reverse complement strand
ACTTCCTTGAACGCTCAAGTCCGAAACCTTCAGATTACGAATCTGCGCACCGCGCGTGTAACCGAAGAGGCCGACACCTTGGTTCGCTTGCGCGACAAGTTTGACGTGCGAAAGTCGGTAACCGCCTCCGTCAAAAATTCCAGAGAACGGAACAGAGTTTGACGTCTGGACGAAGTCGTAAACTCCGATTGGCGAGAGCGCCACGCCCGCCGAACCATCGTACGCACCGAGATCAAGATCCTGACCAAGACGAAAATTCATCGAGAGCGCAGCCGGAGTTTCTCCAAGAAATTTAAATTGAGACGCTGTGCAAATGATGTACGGATCACTGACTGAACCCGAGCCCATGAAATCGAAACGAACTGTCGTAGAGGGAACCGACTGACAAACGCTTTGAGCTTCAGGTTCGCTCAAAGACAGGTACGAGCAACCCATCATCGACGAGAAAATGAACACTAAGAGGCTGATTAGGATGAAAGTCCGGCTCACGAACAACTTTTCGGTTCATGCGAATTGATCTTTGAGCGGTCGTTGGCGAACAAATCGATCCGCTTGAGAGAAGTGTTTTGCGGTGTACGGTGGGCGCGGTGGGCTCGTTGAAGGTTCAAAACGAGGCGTCCGAGAAATCACCTTATGAATCTTAAAAGATTTCTTCCGCTCGCGGTGATTTCACTTTCAACGGCTTTGATCTTTCAAAACTGCTCGTCTGACTTCATCGTCATGGACTTCGACTCACTCGGCTCGTTCGCTTCACAGTCAGTGGGTAACGCGAAACTCCGTCGACTCTCGAATGTCGAATATTCGAATTCCATCCGCTCGATCGTGAGCGAACAGCTGATCGCTCACGGAGGCGATCAAAATTTAGCTGATAACACGTTTGCTTCGCTCGCGGCCGTCTTTCGTGAGCTGCCGGCCGACACCTCATTGACCAAATTAGGAACCAACGAAATCGCGACGTCACTCTCGACAGCGCGTTTCTCAGCTTATACCGATATTGCATATGCCCTCGGCAGCAAACTCGGGAACGATTCGAATTTGCGAGGCAAACTCATTGGATCCTGCGCACTCGCGAGTGCGGATTTCTCGAGCGGCTCTTGCGTTGACACTTTTATTCGAGAGTTCGGAACACTCGCGTTTCGCTCGCCGCCCACCGCCTCCGAAG
>CAJYIL010000415.1 GCA_913774795.1 Pseudobdellovibrionaceae bacterium | reverse complement strand
GATTCGGAGATTCGGAGATTCGGAGATTCGGAGATTCGGAGATTCGGAGATTCGGAGATTCGGAGATTCGATAAAACAATATTAGTTTATATTAGCAAATTATTTTTTCGACTTCGCAATTAAATGTTTGACTGGGTTTTAAATTTCAATCCCGAACGATGTCGATCCTCCAACTGATACGACCTTCGAACGCAGCCAGAAGGGCTCAGGGAGCTGCGCAGATATTGACGCACGAAAAAAGCGAAAGAAGCCGGCGACGCGGCTACGAGCGCGATTCTCGCGTGTCAAAAATTCCGTGATATCTTGCGGCTTAACAGGAGAACTTCCGATGGCCCTTCGTACACTGAGCCTTGTCCGAGAAACGAACAGACCGTATTCGGCCGGTCTCGACGAACGCTTGTACCGCATTCATGAAAGAGCACTTTGCCGAGCTCGCACCTATCGCGCATCGGAGGCCGATCTCATCGACAGTTTACGTGAGGTCGACGATGAAAAGATCTTTTTGAAGCTGGAGCTGACGAGCCTCTACCAATACGCAGTTCAGATCCTAAAGCTCTCTGAGGACGTCGCGTGCAATCTTATCGCAATCATGCGCAGATCCCGAGCGGTACCTGAGCTAACCGAGAGGATTCGCGATGGCTCGATCACCGCCTCAAAAGCGCGAAAAATCGCATCAGTGATCACGACCGACAACAAATCTGCCTGGCTCGATCTTGCTTCATCGAAAACATCGCGACAGATCGAGAAGGCGGTTGCACAAGAGAATCCGAAGGCCGCAGTTGTTGAATCGGTAAAGTACAAAACCGCAGAGCGCCTCGAGTTCAAAATTGGCGTTAGCGAGGAGTGGCTGTCCGCATTGCAACAGGTGAAAGATCTTCTTTCACAAAAACGAATGAAGGCGGTAACGAGCGAGGAAGCCCTCAAAGCCATCATGGACGATTTTCTAAAGCGGAATGATCCAATTCGCCGCGCCGAACGAGTTCAGAAACGAAAAGTAGAATCAGAAATCTCTGAAGAACCAAAACCTGACAACCAGTTTGACTCTACGGACAAGCACCCGTCCGTCCCGGGACGGCAAAGACTGCCCGCTCATACAAAACACGCCGTGATGCTTAGGGACCAGCGTCGATGCAGGCATCTCTCGATCCAAGGCGAACGGTGTGAGAATCGACGCTGGATAGACGTCCACCATATCATCCCCGTTTCGGACGGCGGCAATAACCAGATCGAAAATTTGATCACGCTTTGTTCCGCTCACCATCGGGCTCAGCACCGCGCGGACCATTGATCATAGGAAAACGCGCGTTCGCTCATCAGGGTCGGCGACATGTCATCTTAAGTGCCGGTGTCCTCCGGCGACGAGTCCACATCCTCTGGCTTTTATGCGCGCACACGATCATGCCCCGACGGACTCAAGCAGCCGAACGTCGAATAACAAAAAACAAAAGGCGGAGCCCAAGCCCCGCCTCACACGCACGATCCTAAAGAACGAACGCTTACTTTACGTACTCGATCGACTCTTTGATGTTGTCGTCGAAGTTCTTACGAATCTTGTAGAGCGGAACGAAGTCGATCCCGCGCTTTTGCACGAGGTACGCCCCGTCTGGCGAGCGAATCGCACCGTCGACTTCGGCGGCATCGAAGTTCACGTCTTGCGTTTTGCGGTACGTGACTTTCTTAGCTTCGGCCACCGAAGCAGCCGAGGTCACCAAAAACAAAGCGGCGATCGCGATCAATGTGATTTTCATTTTTTGCTCCGTGCTTCATCGGGTTTAGCGGCCGAGGCTTGCGCGGCCGGTTGGCGAGCCGCATTCATCGAATCTTCGAGCGTTTTGATCTTTGCGTTGACGTCGATCGAAGGGCGCGTCTTCAACGTGCCTTTGTCGAGAGAGGTCTTGAGACCCTTGTACGTATTCAAAGCGAGTTCCGGATTCTTAAGCTGAGTTTCGTAAAGCGAGCCCAAGCGCATCCACCATTCCAGGTGCGAGCTGTTCCAAGAAATCGCCTTCGAGTACAAATCGGCGGCGTCGACGAATTTGCCTTGGTTGAAGCGAACATCAGCCAGACCTGCGAGCGCCGTAACGTTGCGATCATCGCCAGCCAAGACGGCAGCAAAGTGCTCTCCCGCCTGATCCCACTCGAGATCTCGCTGGTGAATCTGCGCAAGGAACATATGACCCATCGTCAAACGTGGCTCGAGAGAAACCGCTTTCTTCACGTCGTTCATCGCGCGAGTTGTGTCTTTAAGACCGAGCATGATGCGACCGTGCTGATACGTGAATAAACCGACGGCGTTACCCGCTTTCTTCTGCGCAAGCTCGACCATCCAGAGGGCGCGTTGGAAATCGCCCTGCCCTTCAGCCGAAACACTGAGAAAGTAAGCTCCCCATGGCGCATTGATATCGGTGCGAGCCATCGTCTCGGCAACTTGATCAAGCGTCTTCCAGTTTTTGTCGCCCACGCAGGCCGAGGCTTTTTGCAAGAGATCGCGCCATTCTTTCGAAGGGCCATCGACCGAACTCATCGCCGCTTTCTGCGAAGCCGTCGGAGGCGCGCAAGTACCGCCCGCGGTGCCTGCCAGCACGTACGACATCGAGTCGAAATACGCGCGCGATTTCTCGGCCGCGACTTTATCCGTCGAACCGCCACCACCGCCGCCTGTCGCACACGCGGTCGCAAGCAACGCCGCTGATCCCATCAATACGAGGTTTTTCATTATGGATTCCTTCCGACAGTCATGCCTGTCGACGACATTTTCGGTACATAAAGAGACGGCGGAGTCACGGTCACGACCGGAGCAGCCTCGCCCTTCATGTTCAGCTTATTCACTTCAACTTGAAGATCCGCGATCTCGCCATTGCGAAGCTGGGCTTTTTTCGCCGCGGCCAACGCTTGGTTCATCGCTTCGATCCCTTTTTCTTCGATCGGAGTCGCGAGTTGTTCGGTCTGGTCGCGGAAGGCCTGCATATCTGCTTCGCCAAGACCTTTCAGCTCCATCGTGCGAACCGCGCGAGCGTAGTCGATGTAGATCTCAGCGAGCGAGCGCAAGCTCTTCACCGACATCTGCGGATCGCCGTAGTTGGCTGCCGACTGATAAGCTTTTTGAGCCTTCTCGAGCTTCTCAGTTTTCATCGCGAGAACCATCCCGACTTTCTCAACGCGGGCCTTGATCGACTGTTGACGATATTCATCCGCCAAAACCGAAGCTTGAACGTAACGAGCACGCGCCAGCAAATCTTTCGGGAGCGAATCGCGAGCGATAATCTTCTTCGAAAGGTTGAAAGCTTTCGTGAAATCTTTTTTCGCGAATGCTTGCTCAGCTTGCTCGACGATCATGCGCGACGCTTGAGGTTCAACGCCATCACGAGAGAAGCGTCCCTCGATCGCCGCGACCGTTTTCATGTCGCCTGAATCGCGAGCCAACAGACCCGCTTTTTCAAGAAGACCGACTTGCTCTTTTTTGTTCTTACGATCGTCAGCGAGCTTTTGGTACATCGTGATCGCGCGTTCTTTATCGCCCGAAACGGCGAAGAAGTCGGCTGCCACCTCACGCCAGTGATCCGCCTTATCCGGCTCGACCAATGCGAGATTCAAGAGAACACGGGCTGCGAGATCGAGACGAGCCATCGCTTCGAACGTCTGCGCCGCTTTCGTCAAACAGTCTTTACCGTTGCCCGATTTCGGGAAGAGCTTCGCCATTTGGTAGCACGTATTCGCGCCGCCTTGAGCATCGCCCATCCGGAATTGAAGTTGCGAAGCGTTCCACCACGCTTTAGGCGCGAGCTCCGATGCCGTATTCTCGAGAGCGAACTTTTTGTACGCCTCGACGGCTGCGCCCAAATCACCCTTCTCTTCAGTTTGCTGAATCTCCGAGAAGTAAGCTTCGCGGTAGATCTTCTCGACCGCAACCGTACGACCTGCATCCGGATTCTTCTCGAGGAGAAGCTTCGCTGCTTCTTTGATGCCCTTGTAGTCTTTCTTGTGGTTCAAGATATCGAGATACAAGTCTTGCGACTTTTGAACCTTGTCTGACACCGTTGGCTCGGACCAACCGATGACCTTGAATTGAGGAGCGGCTTCATCCCAGCGCTCTTTTTCGTACGCGATGAATGCGCGTTTGAAACGGAGGTCGAGAGCGTATTGGCCCTTCGGGAAACGTGTGACGTACGAACCACTCAAGAGCTGGAAACGTTTCTCATCGTCGTCGTTCCACTTATCGCCGTTTGCTTTTTCGAGAGCATAGATCGCGCCGTAAGCCGCATCATGAGCGACTTTCGGATCAATCTTCGCACCCTTCTTCGCGAAGTCTTCGAGCATCGCGTACGAATCGCTCGCTTCACGGAAACCACCACGAGCGAACAAGAGATCCGAGAACGAGTAACGAACCGTCGGAAGCTCCGCATCCTTCAAATCGGCGTGTTTCAAGTATAAGCGGTACGTTTTTTCAGAGGAAACCGCGAGATCATCAGGACCGCCCTGTTTTTTCCAGACAGCGTGCCACTTGGTCGAAAGCTTCTTAGACGCTTCCGTGATTTTCTCCAGGCACTCCGGTGCAACAACCGGCTGACCTTTTTTCGGTTTCGGCTGGTTGGCCAATTGGCGATCGCACCAAATATCAAACGCTTGAAGTTGTTCGCTTGCCTCTTTGCGCTGTTTCATGCGCTCGTAGTTCCACGCGAGTTCCTCGTGAGCACGGGCCGCCGTTGGCGACTCCGGGAATGTCTTCAACACGTCTTTCAACACCAACTCGATGTCTTTAAATGACGAATGGCGATTGTAGAGTTCGACGAGTCGAATGATGTAAGGGATTGGGTCTAAGTCCGCTGCTTGCGCTTGGAAGTACTTCACGGCTTCCGGAGCCTTACGAACATCCGAATAGAACAGGGCCATATCGCCCAAGGCTTCTTTGCGGAGATCGAGCTTTGAATCGAGTTTCGCTTCAGCGATATGACGTCCGAATGCGACGACTTCTTCCAGCTGCTTCAAGCCAGATTCGGTGTCTTGCATGTTGTAGTACGTCCATGCGGCTTTGTAGAGGCCGTAAGGATAAACACGCGCGTTCGGGAATTTGCGAATCGCTTTGAAGTTTGCGAGAGCGTTCGTGAAGTCACGGTGCTGGAACCGGATTTCTCCGACGTTCAAGTAAGCGTCCGGGACCATGGGCGATGACGAGTGCTCGTTAATAAGCTTCTGCAACATCGCTTCAGCATTTTTATCGTCGCCGAGCTGTTGATAAGCGTACGCCGTATTGTAAAGGACGATGTCCATCTTATAGAAGCGCGGGAACTTCTCCTGCATTTCTTTATAGACTTCAACCGCTTGCTTGATCTGTTTCGACTCCGAGGCGTCTTTCACCATTTGCGGAACGAACGTCAAAACTTCTTCGGAGTTCTTGTGAACTTCAAAGAAACGCTCGTTACGCGCGCGGTTCATATACGCTTCACCCAAACGATAGAGAATCTCTTGCTCCATCTTTTTGTTGGGCTTCGTTTTTTGATATTTCGTTTTCAACTTTAAAAGTTGAGCAAGAGCTTGTTTGTTCGAATTCATGACGAGCATTTCGGTCTTCAAAGCTTTCACTTCGTTACCGGTTTCATCGCCCGCTTTCATGCGCAACTGCTCTTCAACAGTGGGAGCTTTGGTTTTCGCCTCCGCCATGAGCGGTGCTGCGAAAGGCAAAGAGAGAGCTGTGAGGACTAAGAGTTTTCTCATATTACTTAATTCCCGTTGGATCGTAAGAGATGCGGATCATTGAGTCGGCCGCAGGCACCGCAGTTCCGTGGAAGCGGATCGAGTTATTAGATGAATAGTAAGTCCAACCGTTCGTCGCATCTTGCGGGACAAGCGCGCCGTTCACGAACACTTGCAGAGTCGTGAGATTCGGCAAGCGGTCGAGGCGGTACTCCGTCATGACTTCAAGAACGCGAGCTTTAACGTTCGTCAATGCACGCTTCATGTCAGCATCGCAGATCGCTTCGCTCACGCCACCCGACTCAGTTGCGAGTTGGATGTACTTCGTGCCGACTTCTGAGTAGCCCGCTTGCGACCATGACGACGTTTTGCAGCTCGAATCGGCGTCGGTGACGCCCATGAACTGAGCGAGCCACGAACGCTCACCTGTCAAGGCGAGCGGAGGACGAACGCTATCTAGGAAGGCGCCGTAATCGAGCGAAGCCGACTGGTCGTCTTCGTTTGAGAGGAAGACGACGACCAAGAGAGCGTCTTTACGCAAGAAGCCCGCATTGTAACCGCTCGCCGACGCGAGTGGCGACGAGAGGGCTGACTTCATCGCTTCAAGGCCGCGCTCTACGGGTGATCCGTTGCCGCCCAACTGAATGCGCTGAGAAAGGATCTGCGTGAGGTTCGGTGTTTGCGATGTCAAGATGAGAGGCGTGCCGGGGCTGGCGACAAATTTGCCCTTCGCACCTGAGGAGCTCATATCCATGGTCGTCACGGCCATGTGATAATCGAGCCCGGTGCGATTCATCGAATCCACGAAAAGGCCCATCTGTTGCGCGAGTAAGTTTTGGTGCGTGTCCATCGATGACGACGTATCGATGACCCACAACACATCGACTTGCGTGTTGTAAGTGACCTTCTGCCCGAACTCTTGGCTTTCGCTCGCGAGTCCGAACTGCTGTTGGTTACAACCCGCCGTCAAGAGAGCGGCTAAGAAAAGAGCGGCTGCAAATTTCATTACGCCACCTTCTTTGTTTGGGCCGCGAGAGCCTCGATGGCCTTCGTCGTCTTCGATTCGATTTTCAAGAACTTCACGCCAAAGTGCATCGGCGCGAGAACATCCGCCGAATTCACAGGGCGACGGCTCACGATTTCGCAAACGGCGTTGAACGGAGGAAGATCTTTCGCCGGTTTGAAGTGCAAGAACACTTGATGACCGACTTCGAGGGCGTTCGTTTCGAGAACGATGCCCGCACCACCCGCACTAATTTCAAGAGACTTGCCGCGGAAGACCTTTTGGTTGTTGTGCATCAGGATCGAACCGTCATGTTCCATGCGAGCATGACGACGGCGGAAAAACACTTCGTCGAGACCGGCTTGTCCCGACTCACGAAGAGTGCGAATGGCTTCGCTGTTGAACTGAGGGAGATCTGCGACCTTCTTCCATTCTTTGAGGCCTGCATGCCAAACGAAGTCAGAGTCATGCATCGACTTCTCTTGCAGCAAACGAACGAGTTCCGTGTACGCAAAAGGACCAAAACGAAGATTGCCCTTCAACGCGAACCATTCGTTCGCTTCTCCCGGAGGAGAATCTTGAACCGGCTGTTGAACAGGCGCCGCAACCTTGACGTCCTTGATCAAATCCGAAAGCGCAGGATAAGCGGCGATCAAAGCCCAATCACTTGAAGCTTCGTCATAAAGGTAATCGCCCATCTCGAGTTCGCGCGTGCGAAGCTTCGATGCGATTTCGCCGAGTGAAATCGGGCCCTTCTGTTCACCTTGGTGATAAACGTAAAAGAGCGACTGCTGTTGTGGTTTTTGCGCTTGATCTTGCATGCTTGGCTCTTCGGCCGCCCAAGCTAACTTATCAAGACCTGAGGGGAAATAGCGCGAAGCCTAACATTCAATCAGGGAAAGTTCTGAAGAGTGTCAAAGAACTCGGCGGTCTTCGCAGGACGCTGGTCGGGTTCGTTTCACTCTTGGATTCACCAGTTCGCGCAAAATGTCGAAAGCTTATCCAAGACCTTCGCCCGATCCTGGAGTTTCGTCGACTGTGCCGGGCTCGAGTGGCTTCGGAGTCGGGGTGGTCGGAATAGGCGTTGGCGCTGGTTGACCTTCGCATTGAATCTCGGTGTCGTTGAGGCTGCGAATATCATCCTGAATCATCGACCATCCGGCGTCTTCGGCGCATGCCTCATCCGCACAGGCCTTTTGATTCACGTCTTGAGCATTGAGATAAAAAGTCGATCTCTTCTTTGTCTTCGCTGCTTTTGTCACACGAATGCGTGAGTACCGCGCGATCACGGTCTCGAAATCTTTTAGGCTGATTTGAGTGGTCGACGTGTCGACTTCAACTTTGAGAGTTTGGCTTGTGCACTCGCCGAATTTTTGGGGATCCGGAAAATCACGAACGGCCGGCTTCTGAGGTGGCGCCTGCTCTTGCGCGAGCGCTCCGCCTCCCCGGCTCTCTTGCCATTCGGCGCGTGCGCAGGCGAACAAAGCGATGAGCGAAAGAATAGCGACAACTCTCATTTCCTAGATCTCCCTCTACGTTCATCATACTGAATGAGAACCGTGAGTTTGAAGCACACATGTTTGTAACTCTGTACATGAGTCACGGCGTGTATTTGATGACGCAGAAACCGCCGCCTCCGCGGCCCCCCGTTCCCGCTTTCGCTCCTCCGCCGCCAGCGCCGAAGCCGCCATCGCCCCCATTGCCACCAGTGCCGGCGCCACCGCCGCCACCGCCTGAACTCACGCTCGCAGTGATCTGACCGACATACCCGCCCTTACCGCCGTTACCTCCAAGGCCGCCGCCGCCTCCGCCGCCCCCGAGAGTTCC
>CAJYIL010000414.1 GCA_913774795.1 Pseudobdellovibrionaceae bacterium | reverse complement strand
CCAAGGCCACCTGCGACTTCGTCTCGACCGCGCGCGACAAACTCTCATGTTAGAAAATGTTGAGGCGAAAATGAGCTTCGATTCACCACTCGGTGATTCGGGAAGTGAAGCGATCAAGTTCAGCGGGACCGCAAAGCGCATCCTCTAGACTTTTGGGCTGCTGTGAAAAAGTGCACCAGCTGTGATCAAAGCTTCGCAGTTTGATGACTATAGTCAGTGGACCCGGCGCGGCGCACGGCTATGCTGTGCAAATGGAAATATCGAAGGCTTTCGGTGCGATACTGCGCCGCAACCGAGAAGAAAAAGGGTTGAGTCAGGAGGAGCTCGCGCTCAACTGCGGTCTTGACCGCACCTTCATCTCGCTGCTCGAACGCGGACTCCGGCAGCCTTCTCTCTCAACAGTTTTTACTGTAGCAGGAGAGCTCGGTCTTTCGGCCAATGAGCTCGTGCGCCAAGTTGAGCGCTATCAGAAACGAGGGTCACGGCGGACCCTCCCTCGAATGCCATCGAGCCGTCTTTAGTTCGCAGGCGAGGCCGACGTCTTTAACGGTTTCGGAATTTTCGATTTGGGCATCGGCTTTCCTGCCGCCACCGACTCGTCGATAATCGGCGAGTGGCGCGTCGGTGAGCGAGCCAGAACTCCGTAATAACTTGAAAGCGGAAGCTGCGGCACCTTATCGCTGGCCGGAACACTCGATTCATCGAGAATCGCGAGGCCGCCGGCTTTGATGACGTACTCGCGCGTCTGGTGATCGGGTTTTCCTCCGCGCGTTTTCGGAACGGTGATCGCTCGACGGAGCGTCGTCGAAATTTCGACGTAATTCATCAAGACAATGTTATCGGCGAGACCCGAAGCCCGCAGGTTGACGCTGATGTGCGAGAGGCCAAGCAGTTCGTTGCTCTCCAAAGCAAGAACCGACGTGGCGCCTTCGTTTTTCAGAAACGCGGAGAGTGCGATCAAGAACTCATGGCACTCTTTTGGAAGAAGCTTCTCGTAAGTCGAAACCGAATCGATGACAACACGCGTGCATTTGCGTTCGCGAACAATCTTCTGAATCTCCCAGAAGTGCGCGTCGAGTTCGATCTCGACGGGCATCTCGTGAAAGATCGCCAATTGCCCGGTTTGAACGGCCTCGGAGAAATGAAAGCCCAACTGTGAAGCTTGCTTACAGAATTGCTCCTTGGAGTCGTCCATCGAGACGAGGAGGCACGACTCTCCGTTCTTGAGCCCCTCGTTTAGGAATTGCATGCCCGTGACGGTCTTGCCGGTGCCCGAAATTCCGACCAAAAGTGTCGTAGAGCCTTTAAAGACACCGCCGCCGAGCATCGCCTCAAGACCCGGTATGCCGAAAGTCACCTTTTCGTCCGAAAAAGCGCGCATGGTCGTCATGCGCTGGCGCGAGTAGGCGCGCGGGAAGACTTGAACTCCGACGCTGTCCAAAATTCGAAATGAATGACGGCCCAAGAGCGCATTTTGACCGCGAGACTTCGCGACCTCGAGCGATCGCAAGAGGCTGCGGCGCGATTCATCTTTTCGGAGGGTGATGACCGTGTCGGCAAGAAAGTGCTCAGGTCCCGCTCCCGTTTCTCCCAGAAGGCGCGACGGGCTCGTTTCGGTGATGCAGACGGTGAGTACGTTCAGCGACTTCAGTGTCCGGAAGAGATTTTGGAGAAACGCGCGGTACTCGCGTTGGGGCCGTCCCTCGAATTGCAATTTCGTCGGCGTCAACGAGTCGATCACAACTCGCTCGATTTTTAGGTCCTCGATTTTTTTCTGCAGAGCGACGACATCGAGCTCTTCGACTTCGCTAAAGACGAAGTCGGGGCTAACGGCCCATTGGAAACTCTCGCAGCACTCATAGAAAAAATCGCGGCTGATTTCGAAGCTAAGGTACAGCGTCCTTTGCTTTGACCTTGCCGCCATTTCGCTGGCCAAAAGCGTTTTCCCGGTGCCCGGGAGACCTTCGACAATGACGACCGTAGCGGGCTTAAAGCCTCCGCGCAGAATGTTGTCGAGGCCGGGCAGCCCGGATTCGAGAATTTTTGTGGCCATTCAGAACCTCCGCATCCACGTTCACACTCAGAATCACCCAAAGTCATCTCGCGAAGACTAAAGTCGTCATATGTGAAGGAAACACTGAGACTGAGGCGTCGGTTGAATTGTGTAGAATTGGGCAAACAGCCAATAACGGTCCCTATTGTCACCGAGTCAGTTAATCTCGTTGTCATCGTTTGTCTCGCGCGCCAATTCAGAGTAGATTGCTCGAACTAGAGGATCGGAAGTTAGTGGAACAAGGTTCAAGAAAAGGGTGGATCGTTGGCGTAGGCGCCTCGGCCGGGGGCCTTGAGGCTCTAACCCTGTTCGTTTCGAATCTGCCAAAGTCTTTTCTAGGCACCGTCATCGTCGCGCAACATTTGGCGCCGCACTCGAAATCGATGATGGTCGAGCTCCTCCAAAAAAATTCAGTTCTTCCTGTTCGCCAGGCCGAAGATGGTCTGACCGTTGAAAAAGAGACGATCTACGTCGTTCCTCCGAACTACGATGTCGAGGTCAAAGACGGCGTTGTCCACCTGCGCGAAGCTGATGAAGCGATTCGCCCGAAGCCCTCCATCGATGACTTTTTCACGTCGCTCGCAAAGCACTACGGCGAATGCGCGGTCGGGATCATTCTCTCGGGCACAGGTAGCGATGGTTCGAAAGGGATCGAGGCCATCAAAGAAGCGGGCGGTTTGACTCTCGCTCAGGATGACCGATCGGCTAAGTACGACGGCATGCCGAAGTCGGCGGTCGAAACCGGCAGTGTCGATACGATTTTGCCACCAGAGCAGCTAGCGAAAGCGCTCCCGCAAATGTTGGTTGAGCATGACGCAAGACTGCGGGCCAATCGACTTGATCCTCACGGCTTACAAAAAATCTTTACTCTCATTCATGAAAAGCTCGGACAAGATTTCAGACAGTACAAGCCGTCGACGATCCGTCGCCGAATCGCAAAGCGCATGGTCGCGGCCCGCAAGGAGTCGTTTGACGACTACTTCGCTCTCTTGCAAGAGCGCCCCGGCGAAATCGGCGAGCTGGCTAAAGAGCTTTTGATCAGCGTGACGTCTTTGTTCCGTGATCCCGATGTTTGGGACGCGCTTCACGATCAACTTCGTGAAACGCTGAAGCAGCATCCTTCCGGCAAAGAGTTCCGGGTGTGGGTTGCAGGCTGCGCGACTGGCGAAGAGGCTTACACGATCGCGATGATCCTCTTGGATCTTCAGAGCAGCTTAAACCGCCAGTTTCCAATCAAAATCTTCGCAACCGACCTCGATCAAGACGCCCTTCAAGAAGCGCGCATCGGTGTCTACAGCGAAAAAGATCTCGCGACGGTTCCCGATGACTTCCGCGATCGTTTCTTCGATCGAAAATCCGAGACGACGTTCGATCTCGTCAAACGCGTCCGTGAGCTGGTCGTGTTCGCGCGGCAAGATCTTATTCAGAACCCGCCTTTCGTGAAGCTCGATCTCATCACGTGCCGAAACGTGATGATTTACTTCGACGCCGATCTCCAAAAGAAGGTTCTCGAAATCTTTCATTATGCTCTGGCGCCCGATGGCTATCTCCTTCTCGGGAAGTCCGAGTCGATTCTCTCGACACCGATGCTCTTCGACCCCGTCGAGAAGAAAACCAAGCTTTACCAACGCCGGGACGTGCCGGTTCAATCGATTCCGCTCGGACGTGCGCGCAGCGAGAAGCTCACCTTCGAAGTTCCGCGAGCGCCTCGTCGTCCTTCGATGAGCGAGACGATGGCTCAACATGCGCAGCGCCAATTGAACCGTGTCTTCGAAGTCGCCGGCGCGATCATCGATGAAGACGGCTCACTGGTCCAAGTTTTCGGCGATGCCTCTCGCTATTTGAAATTCACGGATTCGATCGTGAATATGAAAATCGCGACGCTTTTACCAAAGTCCGTCGGCGTCGAGATCCCGATCCTCATTCGCAAAGTCCAAAAAGATCGCCTCGAGCACCGAAGCCGCACGCTTAAGACCGGAAAAGGCGCAAATACGATCGCCTTCCAAATCGTGATTCAGCCTTTGGCCGATGAAAATGAAGAGCGTGTCATCGAACGCTATTTCTTGATCTCGTTTGAAACCAAGAAGCCAGCGCTTTTGGCACCGCCTGAAATCGGCGTCCCTCACGATGGCGAGCTTCCGCTTCGCTTAAGCGAAGTCGAGCAAGAGCTGCACATCACGCGCGAGCACTTGCAGACGGTCATCGAAGAGCTTGGTGTTTCGAATGAAGAGC
>CAJYIL010000413.1 GCA_913774795.1 Pseudobdellovibrionaceae bacterium | reverse complement strand
TTCGATCGCGCCGGCCTTTGCGTAATTAAAGCAACTCCAGCTGTTGTAGACCGAACTCGCGGCAAAACAAACGTGCTTGCCGTAGAGACCGAAGAAGCTCTTCAACTTTGATTTAAACGCAGGCTTGAATTCGCCGTTCGCCTTCGGACTGATCTCTTTATCTTTACCCGGAACAACGCAGCGGATGGCGGTTGTCGAAGCCGAACGCGCGGATGCGTCCCAGAACTCGTTCAAAAAGTTCGAATCCATTCCGTTTGAATTCGAAATCTTCTTCTCGAGAACCACGACGTTGAGTTTGCCTTTTACATCTTCGACGATGACGGCTTCGAGTGGGTTCGTCTCGGCGCTGCGCTTTTGAATCACGGCCGCCGTCGTCTTCACTTTCTTTCGGCCGAGGTCGCAGTCGGCTTTCGAGATGATCTTCGCGTTCGGAAATTTCTCCTGGATCGCTTTCGTTAGGTCAGTCTCGCTTGCGGCGGAAGCCGAGAGCGAGAGCGCCGCGATCAACAGCGCTGGCGCGAGCATCATTGGCCCCCGACGAGCGGTTGGCCACCGAGACCGGCGCCTTCTTGCGCATCGTCTTCAGCCGGCGCGAATCCGCGTCTGAGCGTATTCTCGGTGACGACACGTGGCTCCATGAAGTTCTTCAAGTAATCTGGGCCACCGGTCTTCGAACCTGCGCCCGACATTTTGAAGCCGCCGAACGGGTGCCGTTCGACCATCGCGCCCGTAATGCCGCGGTTGATGTAGACGTTGCCGACGTTGATTTCGTTTTTCGCTTTTTCGATGTGAGCCGGGGAGCGAGAGTAAATTCCGCCCGTGAGCCCGTATTCGGTGTTGTTGAGGATCTCGATCGCTTGATCGATGTTCTTGGCGCGAATGACCGAGAGAACTGGCCCAAAGATTTCGTTCTGCGAAATCCAGGCATCCGGTTTGACGTCGGTGAAGATCGTCGGTGGCACAAAGAAGCCTTCTGCGGGAACACGACCCTGAAACGCAAGTTTTGCTTCGCGCTTACCGGTTTCAATCGCTTTCAAAATACGCTCGTGGG
>CAJYIL010000412.1 GCA_913774795.1 Pseudobdellovibrionaceae bacterium | reverse complement strand
AAAGGTCCTTGGCTCGTCAAATCCGGCGACCGTATTTCGGGCCCGTATTCGACCGACGATCTCGCTCAACTCATCCGTGAAAAAGAAGTCGTCGTGATCGACGAGATCATGGCTCCGCAGTCTCGCTGGGCCTACGTGCGCGACGTTGAGGCTTTCGCGGCCGTCGTCGAAGAGATGCGTCGTGGGCTGATGAACTCCCGCGAAGATACCGAAGTTCAAGGCTATACCTCGCCCGCTCAAAAATCGCCGATCACTCGCACCGCTGTCACCACGCCGACGGTGACCGAAGACAACGATCCGACGATGGTGACGTCGGCCGAGACGTTTACAAATTCACAGCTCGATTTCAGCGCGCCTTCTTCGGCGGCGACTCCAAAATCGACGAAGGCCCCCACGAGCGAGCAGCCAGCCGCAGCTCCCATAGCTTCAACTCCGGCGACACCTGTCGTCGTGAAGCCCGCAGCGCCTGAGAAAAAACAATTCGCGATGGATCCGCTGCCTCATCATGTGCCCGGTGCCGTCACGAAAGACCCGCTGGCGACTCCGAAACAGTACGTTCGACCAACAATGGGCGGAGGACGATCGGGTCTGATTTTGGGATCGCTCGTCTTGATCATCTCCGCTGGATTCATCATCTACACCGTTTTAAAATCGCCCCCGACCAAATCCGTCGTGAACTCCGACAACTTGCAAACGCAAGCGTCGGTCGCGTGGAAGCGCGGTGAATTCGAACGAGCGCTGGAGCTCTATCGCTCTCTCAATCACGATCAGCCGGGAAATCCGGAGATCGCCGCGCGCCTCGCCACGCTCTTGATGAAAATTGAAGGCCAGACGGTCGAAGCTAAACGCGTGATTGAATCTGCGAAAGCGAACGCGACCGATGACGACGACAAGTCGGCACTGGCGATCGCACTGGGTCTCGCCGCGCTCCAGACCGACGATGCGAACGCGGCGGTGACCGAATTCGCGAGCGCAAAGAACACCTGGATCGCCTCGTTCAATGAGGGCGTCGCGTATACGATGCTAAAGGATTGGACGAAAGCCGTTTCGGCTTTTGAGCAGGCCGGTGAAAACGCGGTCTCTCTTCTCATGCTCGCGCGTACGCATCTGAGTGCCGGCGATGCCGGCGCCGTGCAAAAAGTCGCAGCTCGCAAGCAAGCCGATGAGGCGATCAAAAAAGCGTTGCTTCAAGTGCCCGACTACCAACAAGAGTCGCTTCTCGTTTCGGCCTATGTCGATGTGCTCTCTGGCAACGCGAAGAAAGCGGCAAAGGAGATTCTCGAAGCCGTCGAGACAGATCCTGCGCAAACGAGTGATCACTTTCATGATCCCTCCCTCAATCTCGATCAAGTTTCATGGGTCAAGCTTCTGCCATACTGCCAAAGTGTTCATCGCGAACTGAATTCGCGAGTGAGCGGAGCGATGCTGGGAATATGCCTCGCGAAAGCGAATCAAATCGAAAATGCCACGAAGACGATCGAGTTCGAGCTCCAAAAAGAGACATCGAACACTTACCTTCATGCAGCGAATGCTTATCTCGCGATCCTTGCGGATCGCGAAGACGCTGCGCGCGCGTCGCTCACTCTCTCAGCGAAAAGCGGAAGTTCGCGACTCGCGCAAATTCTTTCGTCGCGTTTGTGCATGCGTGAAAAAGAAGACGCTTGCGCGGAAGAGGGTTGGACCAAACTGGCCAGCGATGCCAATCCACCGATCGCGGCCTTCACCGGTCTTGCGCAGATCAAACTTG
>CAJYIL010000411.1 GCA_913774795.1 Pseudobdellovibrionaceae bacterium | reverse complement strand
GGCACATCGAATGCTCGGCGATGGTGCGCAACATTTTTGGAGACACGATCGACATTCACGGCGGCGGAAGTGATTTGATCTTCCCGCACCATGAAAACGAAATCGCTCAATCTGAGGGCGCTTCGGGCGTTCCGTTTGCTCGTTACTGGATGCATAACAACATGCTGACCTTCGGCGGCGGCAAGATGTCGAAGTCGCAAGGCAACATCATGACAACTCGAGATTTTGTCACGAAGTACGACGGCGAGATCTTGAAGTTCATGCTGCTCACGGTTCATTATCGCTCGCTCTGCGATTTTTCTGACGCAGCGGTCTCGACCGCGATCGCGGGACTCGGTCGCATTTATTCATCGCTCGCGCTCGCGGAAAAAACGATTGCGGCGGGAGCGGGAGTAACGGCCGCCGCGCAAGGCTCAAAGGCGTTCGAAGAGGTTTTGAAAAAGGCTTCAGCGGATGTCGAGTCTGCGATGAGCGATGACTTCAATACACCTGAGTTGTTTGCAGCGATCTACGCCGTGATGAAAGCGTTTAACACGGGCATTCGGGCGGGAATGAAGGTCACACCTGAAGTCTTGGCGACAGCGACGCGGTTTAGAGATTGGATTCATGAGCAGGGTGCGCTTATGGCGATGCTCCAAGAATCTCCGGCGGCGTACCTTACGTCGCTCGATGACCGACTGCTGGCGGAGAAAGGTCTTGCTCGCGCTGATGTCGATGCGCTCGTGGCCGAACGCACGGCGGTTCGGGCGGCGAAAGACTTTAAGAAATCGGATGAACTTCGCGACGCTCTCCTCGCCAAGGGGATCGCGGTGAGCGATACGCCGCAGGGCTCGGTTTGGGAAGTCGCGAAGTAATCAGAGACCGAGCGCCAAAAGAGCTGCGCCGAGCGCGCTCGTTTGTTCGCTCGTGCAGCCGCTGGTATGTCCCGCGGCCTCGTAGCCGTAGCGGCCTGTATAGATGACATCGCCATCGGTGTGCCCGATCGCATCGTACCCGTAACGATCTTTGTAAACGACGTTGCCATCGTCATGCGCGACTGCGTCGTATCCGTAGCGATCTCTGTAGATAACGTCGCCTTCGGCGTGAGCGATGGCATCATATCCGTATCGTCCGCGGTAGAGGGCGCAGTCAGCGCCTGCGCTGAAACTTGTTGTCAGCAGAATAAAGAGAAGAAGAGATCTCATCATCAAATCGCCCTTTGCGCGGTTTGAATGCGGTGTTCGATTCGGCGATGCATGTCTTGAACGGTCATGTCGATGTGGCGCACGTCGACGTTGATGCGTTTGAAGCCGAGGTCATGATTGAGCTTCATGCGCGACTTGAGCGAGCGATCCGCGTGCGTGATGAAACGCTCTGGACGTTGGACCTCGAGGCAAAGGAAGCGGTTGCCGGCGCCGTCGGCGATATAGAATTCGCTGACTTCTTTCCAGTAGATCTTGCCGATCCCGAGACGGGGATCGTAGACGCCTTCGGCGTCGAACTCCACGCGCGGGCCGCGCTTGGGTTCGAGCATCGCGACCACGAAGCTCAAGACCGAAAACGCCATTAAGACCATCGCGGTCTTCGGATTCGAAACCGTGATGAAATAAAGCGAGGTGAGCGCGAGGCTCGCAGCAACGATGATGAAACCGAGGGACTGAGTTTCGTTTTTCATACGGCGGGAATCTAGAGCAAGCGCTAGACCCGCCTGAGGCGCTGTTTACCGCGTATTCGCGTGGCGAACTTTTTGACGGAGGCGGGGGTTTGTCAGTACCGGTCGCGCTCACCCATGGACGCGGGCTTGCGAGACAACTGGGGGGTTTTGAGGAATGACTTTGGCGCAATCGCGACTGATACAGCCATCAGAATGATGACGGCCGCAAAACCATTTCGCCAGATACGCTTCCGGAGGGGCGTGTGGAGGCCTTGCAGGATCAATGGTGAACTCCACATCGTCGCTGTCCAGAAAGTCAGAGTGAAAAGGAGGATCGAGGCTGCTGTGGAGACGACATAGACGGCAGCAATAGCCATCACCCAGAGGATCATCGCCAGTGTCTGAAAAAACGGCCGCCAAAAACCGGTGGTGCGTTGGGCGGTTGTTCTCTGGCTAAGCGCTTGGGTGACCGCGAGCAGGTACGCCAAGGAAACCCAAGCGAAATCGATGCTGTGATGAAGGACCCATCCCAAGGTTTTCGGGTTGTAAATGCAGCAGTAAAGCACAGCGATCAAACAGTTCGCGACGTAAATCGCGGTGTTGTGCGTGATCAGGATCTTGTAAAAGTCTAAGATCGAACGCGAGTGCAAGCGAAGAAACGTGAGGCCTCCCGATTGGCCCAACATGATGCCTGCGAAAGAAAAACCAAACAGCGCGTAGCCAAGACCAAACGCACCAAAACGAAATTCGTCATCGATGAGGGGCAAGAGAAAAACGCCGATCCAAAGCAGAGCGGGCTTCAATGACTGACGCAAGAGATGCTTGAGTAAAATCATGCGGCCTTCCGATCTGACGAATAGAATGAAGCGACGTCTTCGATGGTGATCTCGCGGCGGTCCCACATATCACGCGGAACTTCGGTGGCGATCGGCGCAAGGTAACTCCAGCTTCCGTCGCTATTGAGATGAGCGCGCTGTGCAGAGGCGACGGGCGTTTCGGTCGCTGAAACCAAACGGAATTTACGGAAGTGCTGATTGAATTCGTTCGTGCGGCAGAACAAATCGACGGTTTGAGAACCTAAGAAACAGAAGTGCGTGGCGAAGCCTTGCATCTCGCTTGCGATGTTCGTCGAGACGATCACCAGAGCGCCGCGTGCATGTTCGGCTGCTAAGAAACGCATGAGAGCGAGGCGCGAGCCCGCATCCAGAACTGACGTGATCTCATCGAGTAAATAGATATCGGGACGCTTTGGTGCCTGTAGCGCGAACAACGCTTTCATTTTTTGGCCACGTGAGAGCTGTGAGAATGGTTTTTTCACGTCGAGGTCGAATTCGCGACAAAGGCGTTCGAACAATGAGTCGTCGTAGGTTTTCGCGAGCGCACGGTAGACCCGCTGGGCCTCTTCCATCGTTTGATCGAAGGGAATGAGTTGATGCTCGTCGATGAAGACCATGCGCGAGTTAATCTCGAACGACGGAGACTTGAGCGAATTACCGTTGAGGAGAAGGTCGCCTTCCGTCCAGACATCTTGCTGAGCCAAGAGCCGCATCAACGTCGACTTGCCGCTGCCGTTTCGGCCGAGAAGCGCAACGAACATCGTCTTGTCGAAGGAGAGAGTGAGGTCTTTGAGCGCGAGCTGTTTACCGTAGAACTTCGAGAGTCCGCGAATTTCGAACAAAGTTGCTCCCCGTAAAAGATGATACATCTTAACTTCGGGAAACAAACGATGCGAATTTAGCGAAATTAGTGTCTCGTTATGAGCCGCACTTCACGGGAGCGAACTGAGTCTTCGCTGCGTTCAACTTAAAGCATTTTTCGATCTTAAAAGGCTTCTTCTCGGTGACGCCGTTGCCTTTGTCGATTCCGTCGACGCCTTCGATCTTTACGCTCAAGACATCGTCGTTGAAGCCGTACTCCGAACGCGACTCAAGCCAATCTTCCTGCAGATCTTTGATCAGCGCCTGCTCGTGTTCTTTGCCGTCTTTTGCGGTGTACTTGATCAAGAAGTTGTATTTGTTGTGCTGCCCATTGGGGGCGTTCTCCTCGAATTTCGAGATCTTGATGTCATCCGTCTCGAGGAGCGGTTCCCATTTGGCGACTTTCGATTTTGCGAACGAGACTGACGCGAGAATGGTGATCACGACGAGTGTTTTCATGGATTCAGTTTAATGAGAACCGCGTTCAGAAAACAAGGGGTGCGAAGTCCCATTCGCCGGTCTTAGATGCTTTGGTTTCATCACAAACTCAATTTGAGTCATGGTGATCGGGCGCAAATTCATGTATTCTGACCCACAGCTCTGAGCTCTCTTTTTGGGCGCTCTATAGAAAAACCATCTGAGGTAACTAAGTGGCAG
>CAJYIL010000410.1 GCA_913774795.1 Pseudobdellovibrionaceae bacterium | reverse complement strand
CGCGCATGAACCGAAAGCCAACTTCACGCGCATGAACCGAAAGCCAACTTCACGCGCATGAACCGAAAGCCAACTTCACGCGGCCACAATCAAGTTGCCAGTGCGACAGGCAGATTGAAGATCACTTCGTGGGGCGTTCGATAGCCAAGACACTTCCTTGGCCGATGATTGAGTTTGTTTTCAATCTGCAAAAGATCGCTAGCGTTCAAGCTATCGACGTCCGTCTTCAGCGTTAAGTACTGACGCAAAAGCCCGATCATGTTTTCGACTGAGCCGCGCTGCTGAGGCGATTGCGGGTCGCAGAAGTAGATGGGCGTCTTAATTTTTGTT
Organism: Pseudobdellovibrionaceae bacterium; assembly: GCA_913774795.1. Lineage (GTDB taxonomy): Bacteria > Bdellovibrionota > Bdellovibrionia > Bdellovibrionales > JAMPXM01 > CAJYOV01. The sequence continues at coordinate 904 of CAJYIL010000410.1, read as the reverse complement.
GCGCCTCTGAACTCTGCGCCTCGATCGTTCGTGATCGAAAGCGGTTTCACGCCAGCGACTTGCATTAGCTTGAGAGTTTCCTTTGCAGCATTTGGAAAAATTGGAATTGGTAACTTCGAGAGGCGAACGAATCGAGATTTTCTCTCAAGCATCACGAGAATCATTTGCCGATTGCTCACGTACATCGAATCTCTCTCCCAATGACCGAATTCTTCTCGCCGCTCAACACTTATTGGCCGCGCCTGAATCGACGTAAACCATGCGCCTAGAGCTTTCGTGCGCACTGCGGGTCTTCCGCGTCGGCCGTGTTTTTTGAATTTTCTGAGCAGCGCTTTCAGATCGTGGCGATGTTTTTTGATCTCAGAATAAATCGTCTGATGTGAGCAGACTCGAAACCGATTCGCGATTTGATCAGGGCTCAAGCCTCGACTCAATTCCGCTTCGATCAACCGAACCTTTTCTCTATCGAAGAAAATTCGACTTCTCCGACACCGCTTGAAAGCAGTCTTCGACATCAATTGCGCTTTCTCAGCTCTATAGGTCTGCGAGCCGGTCGTATGACGCTTCAACTCTCTGTAAATCGTCGAGCGATGGACTTTTAAGCGTAGCGATATTTCAGAAATCGATATTTTTGTTTCGAGATAGGCCTGAATCTGGCATCTCTTTTCGTAATTCACCCTTCGGTAATTTGGTTGCATTCGGCGACTCTCCCTTTTTCCAATTTAGACGTTTGAAAAACGGTGTTACCGAAGGCGTGAACCTTCCATCAATCTATTTTGTCGCACTGGTAGTTTTAATGCAGCCGCATGAAACGCCCGCGCCCCGCACCCATCCTTCGCGCACCCGCGCCAGCAACTCAGCACGTGCCGAGCTTCGCAAATAAAAAAAGGCAGACCCGAGGGCC
>CAJYIL010000409.1 GCA_913774795.1 Pseudobdellovibrionaceae bacterium | reverse complement strand
GTGCGCTCAGCGCTTTCTTTCCAGAAATCCAAGACGCCTGCTGACAACGTGTCAGGGCGCGTGCCAACGACGATGCCGGCAACGTCATCGAAAGACAACGCAGTCTCGAATCCCGCTTTGAGTTTCGCGAGTTGGGAGAACGTTGTCGTGTACGCTTGAAAGTAGACGAGGAAGCGTGCGGCGTTGAAACGAGAGGCGACTTTCTCGCGGTGCTTGAGAATCTGATCTCTCAACTCATCGCCTTGAGACTCAGGGTATGCAAACGACCCATGAACATCGCAGAAGATGCAGGTTTGCATGCCGCGAATGCCCTCGCGATTTGGGCACGTGTCGGCGACCGAAACCGGGATCTTGACGACCTTAGTACCGAAACGCTGCTTGTAGACTTGGCTGATCGGGAAATAAGGCTTCCCGTCCCACTGCATGGACATGTGCGGGCGACTCTCGGTGAAGGCGGCAGCGTTGTCAAATCCCGGGGGCCTTGGTAAGCCAATGCCGTGCTTACAAACACCAAATTTCAATTTGTCCCGACTGAAGACGGCTCTCTCACCGCCCGTATTGGCGCTCCCGACGCTCCCAAAGAAGAGTGCTCCGAGGCTATGCATAGCCTCAGGGGCGCATTCTCCGAGACGATGTACATCTACGGAACCGCCATCCAGAAAGCCGCCGACGAGGGTGCGCCCGAGCGCGTTCTCTCCATGGGACTCGGCCTCGGCTACGTTGAAATCTTAGCTACGGCCATAGCGGCCAAAGCGGGACGTCCGGTCGCCGGAGAAAGCTTCGAAATCGTGCCCGAGCTCCGCCATTATTTCGAGGCCTGGCTCGCTCGTCGGGATGATGTCCCTCGCGATTTTGCGACAACTTACGATTCGATTCTCACCCGCACCGCCGAAGCCATTCGCGTCGACGCCCACGATGTCAGAGATTCTCTCGCGAAAGCCGTGGCCTCGGGCGCGTGGCAGATCAGAGCAGAGATGACTCCCGAGACGACGTTCTCGGCTCCATTCGGCTGCATCTGTTTCGATGCGTTCAGCTCAAAAACGACCCCGGATTTGTGGACCGAAGATTTCCTGAATCAATTCTTACAAAAGACCGCCAGCCCGCAATGCGTTTTGTCCACGTACGCTTGCACCGGAACCCTTAAACGCGCACTGAAATCGCAAGGGTTCGATGTGAAGATCAGAGAAGGATTTTCGTCAAAACGAGATTCGACTTTTGCATCTCGCATCTCATTCTGAGGCACGAATCTAGACCCGTCATATTTATACGTCGAGGTGGTCGTGCCGATGAGATCTCATGCGGATTTCGAAAACCATCTCCATTCTCTTCTTCGCTTCGGTTCTCTTTGTTGTTTCGACGGTCATCGCGTCGGATAAACTGGTGAGCGTCGAAAAAGGGTACTCCGGCGAAAACGCACTCTTTGTCGGACTTCTTGAGCCTCTCAAAGGCGAGCCCGGCATGCCAAAAGGGCTTCACATCAAAAACTTTCCTCTTGAAGACGACCTGACAGCCGACAGCGACCGCGCGCCGGCTTCGATCGGCGGAAAAAAAATCGCTCACTGGTCGGCGGCGACGAGCGAGGGTTTTCAATACAAAATTAGAATTAAAAAACAGCTCTCATCAGTTTGGGTTTTGAAACGCAATGATCGCTACGACTTGATCTTTGCGACCAATGCGGGAAGCCGCGTGAATCTCACGCTACCCGCCGAACAATTCTATGCTTTGAAGAATGCGGCGAGCGATCTTCGGGCTCCGGCTTCGACCGACATGAAAAAGTGCAAAGACAATTACGTTCAGGTCGAGATCGTCGAAGACAAGGCGCTGAAATCCATCGAGGCGTGTTTGTCGGCGCGAGGTGCCCAGGCCGAACAACTTCGTCAGTTTGGTTCAGCGCTCTCGGCTCTCGTTAGATAAAGATCCCCATCGATTGCGCAACTTGCACCCACTTGTGATCAGGCGTGACGAGTCGCGCAGGCTTCATCAAATCGCTTAACGGTGCGCGCGTGACTTGACCGTCTCGGTAGACGACCGCTTTGTTCCAGTCGTTTTCTCTCACCATCTGCGCCACTTCGTAGCCCATCATGAGCGTCAAGAAGCGATCGGTCGTCGTCGGATGACGAGCGCGTTGCAAGTGCCCAAGCACCACGTGGCGAGACTCCCAGTCGACTTCACTTTCGATCCAGCGCGCGAGCTGCTCGGAGAATCCACCGAAGCGTTCGGCTTGCGGCGAACCCGGAACTCGAAATGCGATCGATGCTTTCTCGCCGACAGCCGCAACGCCTTCTGACGCGACAATCATGCAACCGCGGTGGCCCGCGGCGCGACGATGCCGCAAGAAATCCGCGAGCGCTTTGCGATCAAACGGTCTTTCAGGGATCAAAATCGCGTCGGCGTAAGAGGCAAGGCCGCCACCGAGGGCGATCCACCCCGCCGTGCGGCCCATCGCTTCGACGATCATCACGCGCCGGTGCGCATTCGCGGTCGCTCGCAAAGCATCGACCGACTCGGCGACGACCGCGCAGGCCGTGTCGAATCCGAAGGTCAGATCGGTGCCCGCCAAATCGTTATCGATCGTCTTCGGAACTCCGATAATCTTCAGCCCGTGAATGACCCGACCGAGCGCTTGAAATGTTCCGTCGCCACCTGCCGCGATCAAGCCATCGAGTTGCAGCGACGCAAATTTCTTCTGGAATTCTTCAACGCGACCTTGGGTCGACGACTTGTTCGACGTGCCGAGAAGAGTGCCCGCTTTTTGATGAGCGCCGTCGACGATCCCGCTTGTAAGCTCCGTCGTTCGACCCTCGAAGACGCCTTCGAAGCCGTCCTGGATTCCGACGACCGTCACACCTTGTTCGCGAAGCGAGCGTACAACCGCTTCGATGATTCCGTTTAATCCCGGCGCGTCTCCGCCACCAGTTAAGAGACCGATTCTTTTCATACCGCAATCGTATCGTTTCTCGTGACAACGACAACGGAACGCGCGTCAAATCACACCATGCGCGTTTATGAATTCACCGATGCTCACAGCTTCCTGGAACGAGCACGTGATTTCTTATTCAAAGATGAAATTCGCCACAACTTGCTTCTAAGCTCGGTCCTCACCCTCTCCAAGAGTTTTACCAAGACGCCGTCGCTGCTGTTTCTTGCAACTGACCAAGGCGCGGCCCTTCGCGCGCCCAACAAACGTTGGATCGTCAGCGCGGCATCCTCGACCGATGCGGCCGCCCTCACCTCGCGCATCGCTCAAGACGCTTTCCGCTCCGTCACTTTGCCGTCAGAGCACGCTGGGCTTCTGAATGGAGTCGCAAGCGCACAAAATTTCATGACGCTGAAACGACTCATGCCGATCGAACCCAGCGCCGGACTTTTACGGGCCGCTTCAAGCCGTGACTTAAAGATTCTCACGGCTTGGTCTCAGCAATTTGCGATCGAGCAAAACCTCGACGAGTCGCCCCGGGAGGCCGAGGAGGCCATCCAGAAGTATCTCGATCATCGGCAACTTTTTGTCTGGGAAAATTCAGCGAGCCAAGTCACCGCGATGACAGCCCTTGGCGGCTTTACCCCCAAGTCGGCGCGCGTGAGTATGGTCTACACCGATCCTCAGCACCGAGGGCGCGGCTTCGCGAGCACGCTCGTGCATCGACTCTCCCACCGACTCCTTCAAGACTCACGAACTCCTGTCTTATTCGCCGATGCCACCAATGCGCAAACGAAACACGTGTACGAGAAGCTCGGCTACCGAACGCTTTCGCAAGTCACGGAGCTTCGGGCTCAAGAGTCAAAATCACGGGATAGTGATCCGACGCGAGTAAACGCTTCTCGTTGAGGTTACGCGGGACCAACATCGTCATCCCGTAATCGTCCTTATACCGATAGACCCACGACTCTTCTTTATTCACACGCGCGTGCAGTTGCGGCGGAATAAAAATATAATCGAGCTGTTTGTTGTGCCCGACCCGGTTTCGCGACATCGAAAGTTGCATATGCGTGTAGCGATCGTCTTTCGCAACGCCCGCGACCTCCAGAACATCTTCGAGCTTCGAGCGCTGGTAGAGCGCCTCGAATTCAGGTTCGGGAGGTCGCCCAGCTCGGCCGTTGAAATCGCCCGATAAGAGAATCGGCACGCGCCCACCGAACTCATCGTTGATCTCGTTATAGATCGTCACGAGCTTTTCGAGTTCGGCTCTTCGTCGGTCGCGCCCGCCCGGATCAATGCGGGTGCGATCGAGCTGCGATTTCAAATGAACGAGAAGAACGATGCAAACAGGCTCGTCTTGCCCGTCTTCGTACATCCGGAGTTCGAGCACATCGCGCGAAAACTTGTGAGACGAAAGCCGCGCCGACCGCAAATTACCGTAGCCGGTTTCTTGCGACTGAATCTCGTGCGGATACAAGAAATCAAGAGCGCGATGTTTATGCGACAACAAATCATACTTGAACGGCAGAGACTTTTTAACGAGGTAGCCGAGATCGATACCCCGATCGGAGTTGCCCTCGATCAAATGAGGCGCGTAGCGGTCGTGGAGGAAGAGACGCGAAAAGTTTGCAAGCGATTCAACTCCGCCCACCTCGCACAGCATGAGGATATCGGGGTCGATATCGAGAACGGTGCGAGCCAACGCTCTCACGTGTTCGATTCGTTTGTTTCCGACGATGGAGGAGGTCAAGGACTGCCAATCTCGCTCGTTGATCGTGGCAAGATCCTGGCCGTTGAAATGATCGAGATAAAGAAACAAGTTCTCGACGTTGAATTCGACGAATCTCAATTTTTGCGAAGAGAAAAAGCTCACGTTGGTGAGCTTAGCCGGTCTTCGAATTTATTTCGAGTATTGAGCGATGAGCGCGTCGTATTGTGCCTTCATATCGGCCGCAGCGGCGTCATCCAAGGACGAAAGGTAATCCGCATAAGCGGCGGCTTTTTGTTCGTCCGTGACCTTCGCGAAACCCGTCTTTGCGTATGTGTACTGCGTGTACGAAGTCGCATAAGGATTCGAAACTTGATAACACTGCTGCTGGTAGCCGTATTGCGTGAGCACGTTCATGCACTGGTAGTACGACTGGGAAGCGGTCGATGCGGCTGTCGCCCCCGCTGGAACTGGGTATGAGACGGGCTGAGTTTCATGTTGATAGGCGTTGCCGGTTTGAGCCGGAGTCGAACAACCTGACGCGAGGACGGCCGCGAGGATGATGGCGACGAGAACCGCGATGTATTCGTTGTGACCTTTGTTCATGGCAAACCCCCTGGATACCTTCTCTAAAGGCAACGAAGGTGCCAGGCGGGTCTCGCGTAGCTTCGGGATGAAATCGAATCGGCGGAGAAGTGCCGTTCGCTGTACGCGCGTGTGCAGTTTGTCGACGTATCAAAATGAGACGCACTCGAAAGGAATAAAAAAAGGCGAGCTGTTACGCCCGCCTTCCTTCGTGATCGCTCTTTTGAAGAGACGATTACTTCTTCTTCTTGCCGCCGGCTTCAGGAGCTGGCGCGGCTTTGATGTCGAGGAGTTCAACGTCGAACAAGAGTGTCGAGTTCGGCGGAATGCCCGGACGACCTTGAGGGCCGTAAGCGAGTTTTGAAGGGATCGCGAGGTTGTAGCGAGCGCCTTTTTTCATGAGCTTCAAAGCTTCTGTCCAGCCTGGGATAACGCCGTTGACCGGGAATTCAGCTGGTTCGTTACGATCGCGCGACGAATCGAATTTTTCGCCCGTGATGAGTGTGCCTGTGTAGTGAACTTTTACGGTGTCGGTGTCTTTCGGAGACTCGCCCGAACCTTCAGTCACAACGTTGTACTGGAGACCTGAAGCTGTTTCTTTCCAGCCCGCTTTTGCTTTGTTCGCTGCGAGGTATTCTTCGCCTTTTTTCTCATTTACGCCGGCGGCTTCCATCGCCTTTTTCATCGCCGACTCTTGCATCGTCTGAAGAGCTTTTTGCATGTCTTCAGGCTTGAGTTTCGAATCTTTGCCGTCGATCGCGTCGTT
>CAJYIL010000408.1 GCA_913774795.1 Pseudobdellovibrionaceae bacterium | reverse complement strand
AGTCGTCCAATTGCCTCTCAAAAATCCTCTGAGAGCCCGCAGACTGCTGAGAGATTCTGATTTAGACATCTGCATCGATACTGATAGTTGGCCGCGGATTAGCGCCCTTCTTTGTTCACTCAGCGGTGCGTATACGATCGGTTTCGAAACTGAGAATCAGCGCCGACACGCCCTCTTCGATCAAACAGTTCGACATGACGACAGCATTCATGAACTTGAGAATTACAGAAACCTCGTGCGAGCACTCGGAATTCAAGCAAGCTCACCCCCTCAAAACCTGGCTGGCTCCTGGAGTCCAAAGGGAAATCTAGTCGCGTTTCACCTCTGGCCCGGGGGAACGAAAAGCCATCTCCGTGAGTGGCCCTTTTCGAGCTGGAAGCAACTCGCCGAGGAGCTCTCCTCTACTTCGAACTTTTGTTTGACGGGCGGCACTGAAGACCGCCATCGAAACGACGAATTTCTTGCGACTCTGAATCCGTCCCTTCGCGCACGGTTCGAGAACATCGCCGGAGTTCCGTTTTCACAGACAGTTCAAACTTTAAGAAGCTGCCGCCTGTTAGTGAGTGTCAATACGGGAATCATGCACGTCGCGGCCGCCATTGGCGTTCCTACGATCGGTTTGCACGGTCCAACGAATCCTGTTCGATGGGGCCCAATCGGTAATCATTCAGTCTCGATCTTGAGTACAACTCCCGGCGCCGGCTTCTTAAATCTCGGCTTCGAATACGAGGGGCAGCCGGAGACAATGGCCGGTTTGAGCGTTCCGACGGTGGTAGATGCGGCGAAACGACTACTCGCACTCAGCGCTCCCTGCTAAGCTCAGGTCACCATGAAAGACCTGCCCGTTTTAGTCATCAAACTTGGAGCGATCGGCGACATCGTGATGTCGCTTCCGATGCTTTCGATTTTGAAAAGTGAGAACACCGAGCGAAAGATCGTTTGGGTCGCTGGGCGCTCTATGAAGTCTTTGCTGGAGAATATTCCTGAAATCGACGAGCTCATCTTAGTCGATGATGCCAAACTTCTAGCGGGCTCATTTTTTGAAAAATCGTTTGAGCTCCTGCGGATTTGGCGACTGCTGTTCGGCCGTTCATTCGAGAAAGTCCTGATCGGACATTCCAATCGCGCATATCGCGCAATTTCTTTTGTTGTGCGATCTCACGTTGTCCGATCGTTCGGCACTCGACCGGACGATCACGCGTTGCCATCGCCACTTCGCCATCACTCAGTCGAGTACGCGCGACTGGCAACCGGAGTCGACGGCTCGAATCTCGAAGAACCGCCCCATTATCGTCTTTTCAAAACACAGAAGTCGAAAACCATCGGTATCGCGCCCGGCGGGGCCAAAAATTTAAAGCGCGACACTCCCCACCGACGATGGCCGCTCGAGTCGTATGTCCGGCTTGTTACGCATTACCTCGATCAAGGATTTCAGGTGAAAATCTTCGGAGGCCCTACAGACAAGTGGGTGCAGCCAGCCTTCAAAGGCCTTGGCGTTGAAGATCGTATCGGAAAATCAAACCTTTGGGAGACAGCACGAGAACTCGCCGCCCTTGATCTCTTCGTAACGCATGACTCGGGCCCCACCCATCTCGCAAGCCTCAGTGATGTCCCTCAAATCACGCTCTTTGGGCCTACGAGTGCACTCAACTTCGCCCCGCGCGGAGAAAACAAACTAAGTTTATCATTGGCGCGACCACTTCCCTGTCAACCTTGCTACGACGGACTTGAGTGTGCGCCTTGTGCTGACTACCGATGCATGAGTTCGATCACCGTTGAAGATGTTGTTCGAGTTGCGCAAGGTCTTCTCTGATGAAATCTGTTCGTGTCCTTAGCCCCTATATTCCATATCCGGCAGACGAAGGCGCATTTCATCTCATCCTGAATCAGGTCATTTATTTCTCGTCAGTGTTCGAGCATGTAGAAGTCGTCTCCTGGAAAAACCCGAGCGCTCAATTCGAAGCGAAAGTGAAGGCGATCCAATCTCGCTTTCAGTTACCGAATGTAAAATGGATTGATCTTCACGATCACGTCGATCAGAAGTCCCGGCTGGCGCGCCTGGCTCAAGCGACTTTTTCACCCTGGGCGTCGCCAGAACTTCACTACTATCCGGAACTAACTCGGCTACCCAACATGGTGGACGTGGATTTAGAGATCTTCCATTATTCCTTTTGTGTACCTTGGCTGGATCGGTGGCCGAAAAAGACGCGCGCGCAAGTCTGCGTTCTCCACAACATTGAGTCGGATGTTTATCGACTCAAGGTCGACGCGACGGCCAACCCGGTTGCGAAGCGATATCATCGACGAACTCTTGCGAAGCTTGCCGCGCACGAGAAACAGCTAGGTACTCAGCTGGACGAACTTTGGTGCCTAAGCGAGGTTGACGCCAGCGACTTTGCCAGGATCGTGGGGCCCGAGAAAATTCGCGTGACGACTCCCAACTACGACGGCTGGAAATCGATTGCGCCCAGATTCTCCAAGCCAGCCAATATTACGGTCGGCTTTATTGGAGGCATGGACTTTCAACCCAATCACGACAGCGCAGAATTCATTCTTAAGAAAATCGCACCCAAGCTACCCAAATCTGGATTTCGCGTTGTTCTCGCGGGAAAAAACGCACCCGAAGATATTCGCGCACTTGCCGAAAAGTTTCCGTTCGTCGAGATCCCGGGTTTTGTCGATGATATCGAAGCTTTTTGGTCTGAGATCGACGCATTCTTGATCCCGCACGTCACCGGGTCAGGAGTCCGGACGAAGCTTCTTGAATCGCTCGCGAGAAGAGTCCCGACTTTGACGAATCGAGCGGGCTTCGAAAGAATCGATCCAGCATTGGCGAGTTTAGGTTATCTGCATGTAGACGATGATCCGGATAAATGGGTTCAACTCATAACGAGTCTCCAGATCCGCGAAGAAAGAGTTTCCTCCTTAGATCTCCCGTTCCCGGAAAAACTCCTTGGGTCCTGGACTCTCCGGAACGTCGATCTTCAATAAGCGTTCTTATTCACAAAGCCGCGTACGAGGGTCAAAACCAAAATCTTAAGATCGAACCAAATCGACCAATTTCGAATGTAAAACAGGTCGAATTCGATACGCTTGTGTAAAGACGTATCTCCACGCCAACCATTCACTTGAGCCCATCCCGTAATTCCGCATCTCATTTTGTGTCTTAACATGTAGGCCGGTATTTCTTTTTGAAACTTCTCGACGAAGTAGGGCTGCTCGGGGCGAGGTCCCACTAAGCTCATATCTCCGGCAAAAACATTCCAGAGCTGTGGAAGCTCGTCGATCGAAGTCTTGCGTATCAAAGATCCGATCGCAGTTCGTCTTGGATCATTTTCAATCGTCCAGCCCGTGGTCGTTTCTCCATCGCGTGCCGGACGCATCGATCTAAACTTCCACATCTTGAAACGTCTTCCGTCAAATCCGACCCTCTCTTGCCCAAAGAAAACCGGACCTTCCGATGAGATCCTGATTGCGATGGCGATGAGCACAAGAAACGGCGACAAGACGAGAAGACCGAGCCCGCTTCCGGCGATGTCAAGAGTGCGTTTCGCGAAGGTCTCCGCGAAAGAAAACTCCGGGTGGTTTTGCGTGAGCAGATGAAGCGAATCAAACTCCTCGGTTTGCATACCGACGAGACTCCGTTGATCACTCAAGAGAATCTGAATTTTGAAAAGACTGTCGTAGAAGTTCGACATGAATGTATCAACAAACGGATCTGTGTCTGACTCCAACGCGAGAACAACCAAGTCCGGTCGCGCGGTCTTAATCTCACGCTGAACGGCTTCCAGATCTTCTGGTCCGATCTGCGCAACCACTTTAAGACCGGTTCCCGGAGTGTAGTCGACGGTTCGTAAATAGCGATCGGCGCGTGGGCCTTTGCCAACCAACAACACGCGGTTCAAAAGAAATCCCCGTCGACGTAATTTTCTTGTCGAGCTTCGTATTAAAACTCGAGCCGAGATCAAAAGCGTCGTGGAAAGCCCGGCGTAGAATGCGATCGTGAGGCGCGAGATTTTGATTTCTGAACCGAAGTAAAGAAGTACGATGAACGTAAGGAGGCTAAATCCATTGGCTTTCAAAAGCGCCATGATGTCGTCGGTCAAACTTAAGAGTCGTCGCCGGTCGTAGAGGCCGTTACGGCTTAAGAAATAAAGGCTGACGCACGCGAGAGAGACTGCCCAAAAGAGAAAGACGGATGATAATCCCGACTGCCCGCCCACGATCAGGTGGAAGCGTAAGACGTAAGAAAGCCACCAGGCCGTTAAAATGGCGGTGAGATCCGCCAACATTTGATAGGCCCTATAGCTTCGGGCCACGAAGGCGACCAGTGAGTTCAATGATGCTTCACGAACCATTTGGACCTTCAACGAAAGGCTTTACATCGAGAAACTCAGCCCACTGCAAGATCAAGTTTCGCTCGTCGCTTGAGCTCACATAAACTTTTTCGACCATTTTCAAAAGCGGCACAATGACGAGCATGTGGTCTTTAACGGGAAACGACTCGACGAACTGGAGGTGCAATTTCCATCGGTATCGCGTTTTAAGTCGAGCAATCGCAAAAAACCAATCGGGATTGTAGGTATGACCAACCTCTAAATTCACGACGCAATCGAAGACGAACGGCGCTCGTTGATTGAATCGGAGCCCTGGCTGCCGAACGGCTGCAACCTTTTGCACCTGGCGCCGCGCGAGGAGGCGCAGCTTGATTGAGTCGAAAGTTTTGAGCGTCCAGTGCGAGAACCAAAAACGATTTGCGAGTGGGACCCAAATTTCTTTGCGGAAAGCTTTGTAGGATGCACGGATCTCGGAGGACCCCTCTGACGTCCCTAAGAAGCGAATGCGAGCCACCCCTTTTTGCATTCTGATTCTCGCCGGAAACGAAATAACCGGCAGGAGAGCCTCTGAATCCTCGTCGTTTTTAAGTTCAGTCGAATAGCTTGCTAACGACTTCAAATGTTCCTTGGCCGCTTGATCAAAACGACCCGGCCCGTTCAATTCCAAGAGTGGATCGATGTGATCGTAGTAAAGCCCGGTCTGCGCGAGATAGGCAAGAGCGACGCCTGTTGAGTCGTTCAGGCTCCGGAGATTTGCGAGAGAATCCGGAGTTTGTGCCCTCTCTCCTTCGGAAGCCAAACTCGTCGCGATCATGTGCGTTCGCTGCGATTCAAGAGTCCGCATCAGCTCACCGACCGGACAAGCGAAAAGATCGCTTCAGCGAAATTGTTCCAGGAAAACGTTTCGACGTTTTTGATCTGTGAAGCAAGCTTCCTTCTGACATCTTCAGTTGCAATCTCGCGTAAGGCCGTCTCGATTGCATTCGCTTGTTTTGGATCGCACTCAAGACAACCTCCACATCGCCTGTTTATCTCGGAGAGACTCCCTCCGGCGCTCACGATGCCAGGTTTACCGAGCGATAACCCCTCAAGCGCAGGCAGGCCAAAACCCTCTCCGAAAGAGGCCTGGATGAAAAAATCTGAGTCGAGGTACTCTTTGCGAAGCTGCTCGTCATTAAGTGCAATCTTGATTTGCGAGAATTGGTCGTGCGGATCGAGCGCTGCTTTCGCCGCAAAAAAGTCTGACGACTTCCAACCGGGATTTCCAACGAACGTGATAAAAA
>CAJYIL010000407.1 GCA_913774795.1 Pseudobdellovibrionaceae bacterium | reverse complement strand
GAACCGTCGGGTTCGCCTTTTTGCATTTTGACCTTCGGGGAGAGACCAACTTTTCTGATTTATAACCTCCGGCGAGTTTTGAAGTGTCCACACTCTGAGCATGTGCTCCGCCCTGCGACGCACATGTTAGAAACCTGTGACTCATAATGAGGCGTAAGCTTGCGTCCTCGTTCGGCAAATCGAAATGGTGAGAGATTAGCGACAATCGGTTTTGGTCTCATGCTTGCTCTAGAGAGAAGAAAAAGGGGATAGGAATCATGAAATACGTGTTGCTGCTTTTTTCGATCGCTCTCACAGGTTGCACGGTGAAAGAAACGACAGTCGAGAAAGTTGCGGGACCTGCGACGTTAAGCACGACAGCCAATGCGATCACGGTCGCTCCTGCGACATCTGAGCAGTGCCCGGGCGGAGGCGCCGTGTATTCCCTCTTTATCGATGCGAACTCAAACGGCCTCTTAGAAGGTAATGAGGTCGTGATGAACGAACAAGTCATCTGTAATGGATCCGTTGGCTCAGTCGGTCTCTCGACTCTTTTTTCGATGACCCGAGTCGCGACCGGTCTTGATGCCTGCACATCGAAATCAGGTCTTCAGATCAATACCGGCGTTGATGAGAACCGAAACTCCGTTCTCGAGGCCTCTGAAATTATCGGCAGCCAAGTTCTTTGCGACGGCGCAAAAGGTGATACGGGTTCGTCAGGGGCAGCTGGCGCCGCCGGCGCTGCGGGTTCGAACGGGTTCAATATGGTTTTCCAATCGACGGCGGCGACGACCGCGCAATGTTCGGCGGGCGGCTCAGTCATCGTGATGGCGCTCGATACCAACCGGAATAACAAGTATGATCCCTCAGATGCCAACGCGCAGACAATCACGCTCTGTAATGGTGCGAACGGGTCAAATGGCACCAACGGAACAAACGCGACTTTGCCTGCTTACACGCCGGTTGCGCCGATTTTCCCATGCGGAAAAACTGTCGCCTATAAAGAAGTCCTTTTGCGTCTTGCGAACGGCGAAATCCTCTCAAGCTTCTCTGATAACACCGCTGGCTCAATGACGCGACTCACGTTCCTCCCCGATGGCGCGTACATGGACACCGACAACACGTCTTGCCAATTCACGATCGCAACGTCGAACGATAAGAAAACTCGCTCGATCAGCTGGGGTGGCAAGGTTCAAGAGTCGTGGTCGCTCACGAACTGACCTCAAGTGAGATCTGGATCAGCAAAGGCTCGCGATGACTTCGCGGGCCTTTTTCATTTCAGTCGTGCGTGCTCTTTGAGAATACAGCGGTCCGAGACGACTTTCAGACCCAAGGCTTCGGCCTTTTTCTCCGCTAAAGCGTCGTGCACACCCTCTTGGAGAAACAAAAGCGCCGGCTTGCGTTTATTTGCCATGCGCGGGGATTTAAGCCAAATCTCGATTTCGTCGACGAGTCCATTGATCGCCTCTGAATTCCGGAAAACATCGATAATGTCGATGTCGGCTTCGAGTTGCGCGAGAGACTCGACACAGGGGCGACCGAGAATCTCGGGCGGAGAAGCTGGTCTCACTCCGTAGATTTCGTAGCCTTGCGATTGCATATAACGAGTGACGCCGTAGCTAGGTCGCGCGGCCACCGGACTCAATCCGATCACCGCAATCGATTTTGCCGTTTCAAAAATTTGGCGGAGTTCGCTGTCGCTCACCATCGGCCGGCTCCTATTCTAAAGGATCAATTTTCTCAACTCAGATTGAGAATACACGTAATCGGCGTAGATCATCGTGTTGGTAATGTTTCGGTGCCCCAACGCGACCTGAACGAGTCGCAAGTCTTTCGTTTTTCGATAGAGGCGGATCGCAAACGTATGCCTGAGCGAATGGAATTTCTTGGGCGCGGGGCGATACCAGTCCCAGATTTGTCTCAAGCGGTGGTAGCCGATCGGAAAAAGATTTTCGTTTCTCGGCACGGTGTTCGCGTAGGCGATCAGTCTCTCGAAGATCTCTTTCTTGATCGGAATTTCGCGGTCGTTGGAGCCCTTGATGCCGCGAATGAAAACGGTGTTGTCGTACACGTTGAGGTCGACGTGTCGCAGCTGGAGAAGCTCGCTCGCGCGCGCTCCCGTCTTTAGCGCGAGTTGCAAAATCAAAACGTCGCGAGGCTCGGCAATCTTGTCGGATTCGAGAAGCCGCTCGAGCCGATCGACTTCCGGATCGATCAGGTACTTATTTTTGTTCAGTGCATATCGAGGTTGCGCCACGTGAAACCCCAGCATGCTCGCGAAAGTGCCAGGTATGCAAATGCACGCCTTTCGGGCGTTTTTGAAAACGCGTGAGCCGGCTTTTTTCGGGTCGATCTCGAAAAACCGGGGGGCTGTGGTGGGGTAGCGGGGGGAGCGCCAATCGAAGTCGAAAACCGCGACCCGGGAAGCGCAGTCGTTCGAAAAGCAGGGTTTTTAATTGGTTTTCGGCGAATGAGCTGGCGTCGGCCGCGTGCGAACACGTCGGAGAACGAATTCGAAATGGCGAAAAAAGACCGAGATTCAGAGGCTCGAAATTAACGATTCTTCTATAGACGTCGCTGAGAATTCGTCTTCAAATTTTTGACTGTCTGAGTTGAGAAACGCGCTGCGTAAATTCTCAATACAGAATATCCGTCGAAATTAACTGAATGAAAACAGTTATTTAGTAGTCACACTTATAAGTATAAGTGTGAGTCACGATGCAGCAATCTTGCAGCCGCCAAAAGGCGTCAAGAATGATCAGCGAATTCTGAGTCTTTTCAACTAGATAGCCGTCGGACGACAAGATGAAAATCGACAGGTCTTGTGAAACACAACGCCCAATACTGTGAAATACAACAAAAATGTTGTGCAACACCGTGCTCCGACTGACCCTTTGTGAGTCTGGAGGGGTAAACGCGTGCAGACGGAAAACGAACCAGCGATCGGCCGCCACACCGGGCAATTCAGCGCTCGAGGATTAGGATCAGAAGGCAGCACACTGGCTCCGTTAGAGAGTTCCGAAAGTATTGAGCGATCCGCTGTCTCGTCTCAAAAGCAGGATTCGTCTCGAGATTTTTCTTCGGCTGGAGGCGGGGGAAGGGCGAAATCGGCGCTCCGATTGAGATATGAGGCGGAAGCCCTCGTCATCGAGAGAAAATTGGGAGATCTCGAATCAATTCGCGACTCCCTCGGTCTCTCTCAAAGGAAAATGGCGCAGCTCCTCTTGGTCGACCCATCCGCCTGGACACGCTGGACGAAGGGCGGTGATGAAGCGCCTCCGCACATCTACCGAATGCTTCAGTGGTATCTGGCGCTTGAAGAAAAATATCCGGCTCTCGACGTGAAGTTTTGGTTGCAGACCGTTACGCAACTGCCGGATCAGACAAGTCAACTCGTCAAGCTTCAGCGCAACTCGACCGCTGAACTCTCTTCTTTGCTCGAGAGCGCTCATAACCGAATCTCGAAGCTTGAGGCTCAACTGGCTGTCCGCGCTGTTTCAAACTTGAAGCGGCTCTTGCTTTTTGGGGCGGGGGTTTGGGTCGGAACTTTATTGATGTGGTGGCGGTTCGTCGGCTTCTGATCGTCGACCGTTCGAACTTGCGGTGCTTCACCTTGAGCCGTCTCAGAGAGACCCATTCGGCGCCGCGAACGCCTCCCCGGTTTTGAGCCGGAACAGAAGCCGACGACTCACTTTTTGCGGGTTCTTAACCGAAAAGTCAGAAGCGACGGAAGGTGTGGAACGTATGCGGAAAACCCCTGTTTTTAAGATCGGGATCATTGCGCTTTCGACGATGCTCGCTATCGGCTGCACAAAAGCAAATACACGATCAGTGACGCTGACTCTGCCTGACTGGCAGCAACTTCAGGCGGCAGCTAAAGTCGAGCAACAGAGCTCAT
>CAJYIL010000406.1 GCA_913774795.1 Pseudobdellovibrionaceae bacterium | reverse complement strand
CGGCGATGCTGGTTCGCTCGGCCGGAGCCGAGTACGCAATCCCGCAAGTCAAACTCGTTGAACTCGTGCGCGTCGAGCAAGACGGCACCGACAAGAGCCGCATTCAGTTCGTTCAAGGACGCCCGGTTTACGAACTTCGCGGCCGTCTCCTGCCGCTCCTGGACATGCGCGACGTTCTTCACCGTAAGACGACGTCCAAAGAAGAGCGTCTGAGCCAGGCCTCTGTCAATATCGTAGTCCTAAACGCGGAGGGCGATCTGTATGGCTTGATCGTCGACGAGGTTCTCGATACCGCCGACATCGTCGTTAAGCCTTTGAGTAAATTTCTTAAGTCGCTCGAGGTTTACTCGGCCGCGACGATTCTCGGATCAGGTCGGGTTGCTTTAATCATCGATCCCGTGGGCCTCGCAAAAACCGGCGGCCTCACGCTCGAGAAAAAACAAGCCGAATCTGATTATTTGCGTTCGATCTCCGCGAAAGAGCCAACCGATGCTCAAGAGTTTCTTCTTTTCAAAACGAAGGGTGTCGGTAAACACGCGATTCCGCTCTGCATGGTCAGCCGCTTGGAAGAGTTTCCGCGGGACGGCGTCGAGTACTCAGGTGATCAAATGGTCATGCAGTACCGTGGCTCGATCTTACCGCTCATCGATATTAGTGAGAGTCTCAAGTACGGATCGACGGGTACGGGAGTTTCAAAGACTTTGCCGACGATCGTGGTCTCAAGAAATGGTCGGGCGTTTGGCCTTGTGGTCGAGGAAATTCTCGACGTCACCGATTGCGATGCGGTGGTCGACGATTCCATTCGCGACCGCTTCGGGCTGCTGGGCACACTCGTGATCAACAAAGAGATCGTCAACGTCATCGATTCGCTCGCGATGATCGATCGTCAGTCTGCGAAATCAGGCGTTGAGTCGCCCAAAGCGGTGATCGGCACGAACTTCGAGGCCCCTGTTGGCCCACGCCGCATTCTGTTTGCAGAAGACGTCGCGTTCTTCCGCCGTCAAACGGCAAAAATTTTAATGGGCCAAGGGTTCGAAGTCTTCGCCGTCGAAGACGGCAAAAAAGCGCTCGACTTGCTGACCAGTCGTGAGGCGGGTTACTTCGACCTCGTCTTGAGCGATATCGAGATGCCGAACATGAACGGAATGGCTTTTGTTCGCGCCGCTCGTCAGACGACCCAAGGCAAGACGATCCCGATGATCGCGCTCACCACGCGCTTTAAGCAGTCGGATATCGATGAGGGCCTGGCATCGGGCTTCAACGCCTATCTTGAAAAATTGAATCCTGAGGTGCTGATCAAGAGTGTCGATGACCTTCTTTCTAGCAAAGGAAAAGCGGCATGAATGCCACTGAGCAGTATTCAACCTTTACGATCGGCGACCGTCTCTACGGCATCAACGTCATGAAGGTGCAAGAGGTGACGAAGACGATGCCGATGACCGGTGTGCCGCTCGCACCTAAACACGTTTGCGGCCTGATCAACCTTCGCGGGCAAATCGCGACGGCGGTCAGTCTACGGGAGCTGTTCGGCATCGAGGGTTTGGCGCCCGAAGATGAGATGAACGTCGTTTGCCGCGTCGAAGGTCTTTTGTTCTCCTTTCTCGTCGATGATATCGGCGACGTGGTTGAACTCGAACCTTCGAAGCAGGAAGCCTTGCCTGCGACCGTCGACGCGAATCTGCGTCGATACCTGCAAGGCGTTTATAAATTACCGAATAAAATTTTAAGCATTATCGATATCGAAAAAATCTCGAACGCGATCAATCAAGGGGAAAAGTCATGAGCGAAGCTGCACGTAAACTGAAATCAGAAAACGAAGTCCTCTCCCTCCATGAAATCGAGGGAAAGCTGGCCGCCTTGAACCGCGTGCAAGCGGTCATCGAATTCAACCTCGACGGCACGATTCGCGATGCAAATCCGAACTTCCTCAGCGCCGTGGGCTATTCGATCGATGAGATCAAGGGTCGCCACCACCGCATGTTTGTCGATTCTCAGTACGCGAACTCTTTCGAGTATCGCCAGTTCTGGGAAAAGCTCGCACGTGGTGAGTTCGATCAAGGCGAGTACAAACGACTCGGCAAAGGTGGACGTGAAATCTGGATTCAAGCCTCTTACAATCCACTCTTCGACGAAAAGGGGCAGCCTTATGCCGTCGTCAAGTTTGCGACCGACATCACAGGGCAAAAGATTCGCGACGCCGATTTTCGCTCGCAAATCGACGCAATCGGCAAGTCACAAGCGGTGATCGAATTTGGTCTCGACGGGATCGTTCACAGTGCAAACGCGAACTTCTTGAATACTCTCGGCTACACACTCGACGAGATCAAAGGTCGTCACCACCGAATGTTCGTCGATACTCAATATGCGAATTCGATCGACTACAAACTGTTCTGGGAAAAGCTCAACCGCGGTGAGTTCGATGCGGGCGAGTACCGCCGGATCGGAAAGGGAGGAAAAGAAGTTTGGATTTCAGCTTCTTATAACCCGATCACCGACATGAACGGCAAAGTCGTCAAGGTCGTCAAGTATGCGTCTGATATCAGCGCGCAGAAATTGAAAGACCAGGAGCTCGCAGCGCTTTCGAAAACTCAAGCCGTCATCAACTTCAACCTCGACGGAACGATCATCGAAGCCAACGACAACTTTTACGCGGCGATGGGCTACCGTCCTGAAGAAATTCGCAACAAACATCACTCAATGTTTTGTGATTCGAGCTATGCGGTGTCTGGTGAGTACCGTGAATTCTGGACAAAGTTGAACGCCGGTCAGTTTGTCTCGGGCCAATTCAAGCGCGTCGCCAAAGGCGGCCGCGAAGTGTGGCTTCAAGCTTCGTACAACCCGGTCTTCGATTTGACTGGCAAGGTCTTTAAAGTCGTGAAGTACGCGACGGATATCACGAAGCAAAAACAAGAGTCGCTCGAAGTCATGCGTACGATGGCCGACACCGCAGCCCAGCTTGCAGCTGCGTCTGAAGAATTGACGGCGACTTCGACACAGCTGGCAGCGAACGCTCAAAAGACGACGAATCAATCGAAATCGGCAGCCGAGTCTTCGGTTCAAGTCGCAAACGGGGTTCAAACCGTCGCCACGAACACTGAAGAGATGACGGCTTCGATCAAGGAGATCTCGAAGAACACCGTTCGTGGTTCTCAGAAAACAAAAGACAGCTTGAAGAAGGCGCAAGAAGCGTCGGTCATCATGGGTCAACTCGGTGATTCGTCAAAGCAAATCGGCTCGGTCATCAAGGTCATCAGCTCGATTGCCCAGCAGACGAATCTCCTGGCTCTGAACGCAACGATCGAAGCCGCTCGTGCGGGTGATGCCGGTAAAGGTTTTGCGGTCGTTGCAAACGAGGTCAAAGAACTCGCGAAGCAAACGGCGAAAGCGACTGAAGAGATCGGCGCGAAAGTCGGCCTGATGCAGGATTCAACAGACTCCGCGATCACGGCGATCGGCGACATCTCAGTCGCGGTCGAAGAAATCAATACGATTTCGATGACCATCGCGACCGCGGTCGAAGAACAGACGGCGACGACTAACGAAGTTTCGCGTGTCGTGGCTGAGTCGTCTCGCGCAGTCGATGGCATCTCATCGACGATTCGCTCGGTCGCGGAGGCCGCGACTCAATCGTCGGCGGGCGCTTCGCAGCTCCTCGATGCCTCAACTTCTCTCTCGCAACTCGCAATGAAACTCGAGCAGCTCGTCAAGAGAATCGAGAAACAGTAATGAAAGTCTTGGTCGTCGACGACTCGGTCGTTTATCGTTCGAAAATCAAAGCAGCGCTGACGGGTGTCGAAGGAGTCGAAATTGTCGGCTCCGCTTCGAATGGCAAGATCGCTCTCGATATGCTGGCGCAAAAAGACGTCGACGTCATGACTCTCGATATGGAAATGCCGGTGATGAATGGAATCGAAACGCTTAAGGCCCTTCGGGCGAGCGGTTCGAAAGTGAAAGTCATCGTCTTTTCATCGTCGACTCGCAGTGGGTCTGAAGCCACCCTCGAGGCCTTGAGTGCGGGCGCAAAAGACTTTGTCGCCAAACCCTCGAGCAGCGAGATGACCACCGATGCCGAAGCCTTGATTCGCCAAGACCTGCTCCCGAAAGTTTTGCAGTTCAAAGCGCGCGTGCGCACCACTCCTGCGTCAACACCTACCGCGCCGTCGGAGCCACAGGTCGTAGCGGGCCCATGGACGACGCCGACGTCGACTTCAGTGGCGCCAAAGACAGCGTTGATCTACCCGCGCAAGGAGCTCACCTCTTTCATGCCATCAGCCATCGTGATCGCGTCGTCAACGGGTGGGCCGGCGGCGCATGACACGATTTTCAAAGGCCTTAAAGGTAAACTTCGTTGCCCGATCTTTATTGCGCAACACATGCCTCCGGTGTTCACGACATCGTTTGCGAAGCGCATCGGCGGTCATGCGCAGCTCCCCTCAAAAGAGGCTAAACATTTCGAAGTCGTGGCGAATGAAATTTACGTCGCGCCAGGCGACTACCATATGTCGTTGGATCTTGTTAACGGACAGATCATGACTCGGCTCGATCAGGGGCCGCAGCGAAACTCGGTTCGCCCCGCGGCCGACTTTTTGTTCGAGTCGGCGACGAAAGTTTACGGATCAAAGCTCATGGGTCTTGTTCTGACCGGGATGGGCGAAGACGGTCTCGACGGCGCTCGTGCGATTAAAACGGCCGGCGGCGGACTGATGATCCAAAATCAAGAGTCTTGCGTTGTGTTCGGAATGCCTGGCGCGGTTCACGCGGCGGGAGCCTTCGACGCTCAAGGTGACTTGATGGCAATTCAATCCATGCTTCAAAGGATGGCGTTCGAATGAGCTCCAATTCAAAAAAGACATTCACGGAATTCCTCGTCGACCAGGCTGTCGTGAGTCACGATCAGATGGTCGAGATCTTGATTCGTCAAACTGGCGAAATGCCAACCGTCGCTGAACTCGTACGCGAGAATAAGCTGCTCTCGGC
>CAJYIL010000405.1 GCA_913774795.1 Pseudobdellovibrionaceae bacterium | reverse complement strand
GGCTGAGGCCGCGAGATTCGAGCTGCACGATCCGCCTGTCCCCGGGAACGAGCCGCCTTTGTACGAAAACGGCGCAGAGAGAGCCGCACCGCTGACAAGAGAACCCTGGAATTGGCCGGTGTTGCTGACGGTCAGCGTGAGTTCGCCCGAACCACCGACAGCGACCGTTCCGAAATTCGCCGTTGGCGCCGGAGCAATCGCGAGATTCGCTGGATTCACGCCCGTGCCCGCAAGATCACGCGTGGCTTGCTGAGCCTGAACCGTGTCGTTGTAACCGATCTTGAGTTGCGCGTTGAAGAGGCCCGTTGCCGTCGGCGCAAATTGCACGATGACCGTACATGAACTTGATGCCGACAAAGTCGCTCCGCAGGAGCCGCCAGTGCCCGGGAACGCTCCGCCGAGATACGAGAATGGCGCGCTAAGCGCTACACCACTCAACGATTGCGCAGTGACTCCGCCCGAGTTTGAAATCGAGAACGTTTTCGTCGTCGTCGCGCCGGTCGGGAGAGTTCCGAAATTATAAGAAGGTCCATCACTCACGGTCAGCAACGCCGGTGTTGTTCCTACACCTTGAATCGCGCGCTGAGCGGTGACCGTTGTGACTCCGTTAGAATAGTTGACCGTTAAATTGTCGGAGAATGTCGCGAGCGAAACAGGCGCAAATCTGACAACGACGGTACATGTCGCGGCCGGCGCGAGTGACGAACCACATGTTCCGCCTGTTCCCGGGAAAACGCCGCCTTTAAAAACGAACGGGCCCGCAAACGCTTGGCCACTGATGGAGCTTGCGAGAAATTGACCCGCGTTGGTGAGCGTAAATGTTTTGTCAGCCGTCGCGCCGTTTGCGATCGGTCCGAAGTCATAAATCGGCGAATCGCTGATCGTGATGTTGGCAGGTGTCACACCCGTGCCTGAAATATTTCGTGTCGCCGATTGCGAAACGTTACCGTCGTTGTAGTTCACGGTGACTGTCGCGGAAGATGTCGCTGCCGTGGTCGCTTGGTATGTAACAACGATCGTGCAAGTCGCCGTTGCCGCGAGAGTGTTCGAGCAAGTTCCGCCGGCCCCCGGGAAAACGCCGCCTTTAAATCCGAACGGAGAAGAAAGAGTCGCGGCCGCAATCGAGCTGGCCTGGAAGCCACCCGAGTTCGTGATCGTAAATGTTTTTTGTGTGAGAAGCCCGATCGGCTGCGTTCCGAAGTCGTACGTCGGTGCATCGCTGATGTCTAAATTCGCAGGCGTGACACCCGTGCCGCGCAAAGTTCGTGTCGCCGACTGCGCAACGAGACCGTCGAAATACGAAAGCTGAATGTCGGCCGTCTGAATTCCGCCTGTGCTCGGCGCGAAAGTCGCGACGACCGTACAAGTCGATGCCGCCGCAATCGTCGCACCACATGTCCCGCCGGTGCCAGGGTAGGCGCCGCCTTTGTAAGAGAATGGATTCGCGAGACCCGCGCCAACGACCGCCGTCGCCGGCGTGCCCCCAGTGTTGCTCACCGTGAACGTTTGATCGGTTGATGAGCCCACCGGCTTCAAACCGAAATCGTAAGACGGCGCCGAACTGAGGATGAGGCTCGCGGCCGTGACGGCTGAGCCTTGGAGGTTTCGCGCGGTTGTCTGCGACGTTGCGCCGTTATTATAAGAGACCTGCACCAGTCCCGTAGCGGCACCCGCAGCTGTCGGCTGGTAACGAAGAACAACGGTACAGGACGCAGACGGAGCTAAGTTCGCCGCGCACGTTCCGCCCGTTCCCGGGTAGGCTCCGCCCTTGTAAGAGAATGGCGCCGTCAATGAGTTTGGCGTCATGAGGCTTGCCGTGAAACCGCCCGAGTTTGTGAGAGTCAGCGTCTGCTCGGACGTTGAACCAACAATACGTGTTCCGAAATCGAGGAGCGGCGATGACGAAAATGCGAGAGAAGCCAGAGTCACGCCGGTGCCCGAGAGAGGGCGAGAGACGGTTTGCACCGTGAGGCCATCGTTATAGCTGATGTCGGCCGTCGCCGAGAGCGTGCCGGTGACCGTAGGCGCGAACGTGACCACGATTTGGCAGCTTGTGCCGGCATCGATTGTCGCACCACATGTTCCGCCGGTGCCAGGGTAGGCGCCGCCTTTGAACAAGAATGGCGCCGTGAGTCCGGCCCCGTTCACTTGCGTCGCCGAAACACCGCCGGAGTTGCTGATCGTCAAAGTCTTCTCTGCAACCGCGCCGATTGCGTACGTGCCGAAGTCGTAGCTCGGAGCATCGCTGATAGCGAGACTTGCCGGCAGTGCGCCGGTTCCTTGAATCGCGCGCTGCGATGTTTGGTTTTGGTTCCCATCGAAGTAAGAGATGTCGACTTCAGATGAAAAAAGCCCGGTTGTCGGAGGATTGAAGCTCACCCCGACTGTGCATGAGGTATTTCCAGGGAGTTCGACTCCGCACGTGCCACCCGTGCCCGGATACGTGCCGCCAGTAAAGGAGAACGGGCTAGTTGGACCAAAGCCGTTAACGAGAGTCGCTTTCCAATCGCCGACGTTCGTGATCTGGATTTGCTTCGCCAGCGTCGCGGTTCTAACGACAGGTCCGAAATCGTAAAGCGGATCCGATGCGATGGAAATATTCGCCGGCGTCATTCCGCGACCGAATGTTGTGAAGAGCGAGTTCTTCGACTCGTCACCTGGCTTCAAACCAAACTTGAAATTCACGTTGTAGCTGAGACGGCCCGATGCAACGGGTTTAAAGTTCAGCGTGAACTTACAAGTGCCGTTATTGACGAGACCCTCTTGGAGAAGAGAGCAAGTCTCGTTGGTGATCTCCCAGATATTGCCGGCGCTCGCACCGACCACGCTCGCGACATAAAGGGTGACGCCTGTTTTGTTGCTGACCGTGATCGTCTTCGTGCGAGGCGACGTCTCAGTGATAAGAACTTCGCCGAAGTCGTAGCTCGTCGGATCGAAATCGAGCTTGTAGGTTGGCTGATCGACGATGTCGCCGACTTGCTTACCAAAAAACTCATCGACCGCGTTCGAACCTTTCGAGCACGCGCTCAAGACAAAGCTCATCGCGACGACAACCATCGTCGTTAGAAAGCCCCGCATGGCGTTCATTCGATTGCGTGTACAAGATTCGTTTATCACTTATTTCAAGCGTATCGCCTTCGGGCTTAGAGAGCTAAACCATGTCGCGAAAAACAGACCGAAGTCGATCATGTCGAGACGCTCGGCCATTCGCGAATTCGCGATGTCGTGAATTCGAGAAACACCATTTCAATCGTTAAACTAATATTAGCTAATCCATTTAACTTGAAAATTTTCACGCCGAATCGCACGCGCGCGAGCCCATCAACTTATTTTGTTTAGGTCTTGATTTCAGAGTGCTGCGCTTTAAAAAAGCTGAGTTAAGATTGCAATAAGCAACCTAATCGATTTCGTATCAGAATGAGATGTACCGACCTAGACTCGACGTCTAGGATTAGAAATTTAACTATAGTAATTAGATATTTAGTGTTCGTTCGCTGATTTGGCGCTCTTGGGGCCCGCTTTCGCGATGACTCTAGCCCTAGGTCGCGGTCGGGTTGATCGCGCATCGACGTCCGTCGGCCGACGCGGTTTTCCTAGATCTTCGGCCAGCGCCCAACCCTGACCGGCTTCGTACTCGGCGACCTTGTCGAAGCTCTTCGCGACGATTTCGCACGCAACCCCATATCCGATGTGCGCGATGGCTCCTCGCGCATGAGCTTTCCAGTTGAAGTTTCGCGGGCCGGGCGTTGCCTTCGCTAAGTAGATCAGAATTTCGTCGGCGATCGCGTAGAACGCGACTCCGTAAGCGAGACCGAATCCTGTTTTTGTCGCAGCAAACTTCTCTCTCAGCATCATGTATTGCACACCGCCCGCGAAGCCAAAGGCGCGATGGAATTTCCAGCCGAAAAATTTGATCTGCTCTTCGGTGAGATGAACGCCTGTCATTTCGGCCGCTGCCATGACCATTTTCTCGTAGGCCTGGTGGCCCCTTCTCGCGCGGTCTTCGGAAAGGCGATCTTCGTCAGTGAGATTCTCGTAGAAAAACATGCTCAAGACATCGAGGACTTGCGTTGCCACAAAGCCGGCGGCAACACCTCTGACAATCTGCTGAGCGAGAGTTGCAGGGGGACGCGTATTTCGCTGCGTAACGCCAGCGTCGTTTTTGCTTCGTGCGTGTCGCATAAAAAAGCCTCCGATCTCTCTCGTGAGAGAGTACCGAAGGCTCTGTGCACTCAGGATGTGAGTGTTGTGGCGATTTCTAGTTTTTCTTAAGGTAGATGGTCTGGATCACGCGACCGTGGGCATCGAGAATTTGCAGAGGTTGACCCTCTTGCAAGTAAACGACGTTTGATTTTGCGCTGGCCACCGTTTGGCTCGGAGCCGGCGCCAGTCGTGTGGGTGCAACGGTAGGCGCTGTCGCAATCACGGGGGCTGACTCGACGACGGCACTCGCGGCTGCGGCCGCTCGCGCGTTGGCCGCTTGGGCTTCAGCGGCGGCTTTGGCTTCGGCAGCCGCGCGTGCGTTGGCGGTATCGGCTTCGGCATTTGCTTCAGCCGCCGCGCTTACACTGACCTCATCAGCGTCTTCGCTCTCTACGACCGTAGCCGCTTGCGACGTCGCAGCCACTGTTTGCGGAGCTCTCACTTGCGGCGCGGTTGTAACAGGCGCAGTCGCGACCACAGGAGTCGCCTCGACACGCGGATCGCCATCGGATTCGATCTTGATCGACAAGAGGTCGACACCGACGCCGAGACCCGATTGACCCTGAACGCTGACGGGAACCGTGATGCCGCCTTTGGAGACGCGCAGTCCGACAGCTCCGCCGACTCCGACTCCGACCGCCGCATTCCCTCGTACCGCGATGTAACGACCGATCAAATCTTGGGGGCCGCGTTCAACGCCGACACCCGCGACCGCTCCCGAGAGCACGAGCCCTGTCACACCGAGACCCGCACCAGGTCCTTTAACGCGAACTTTGATCGGCAGAATTTCGGTCGTGCCATGGACGAGGTCGTAGCACGAGATCGTACCGTTACCTTTGATGTTCGACCAACCGAGACCGACATAAATAGATTTGCCCGTCGCGCGAAACGACATGTTGCACGTAAACAAAATCGAGTCGACCCGACCCTCTTTTTTCGCGAACGCTGTTGCTGGAGCCAGCGTCAGAGCGGTTAAGGCCGCCAATGCAAATCCGAGCTTCATCATATGTCCCGTCCCTTGAGTGTGAGAATCGGTAGGGACATACGACGGAGAACATGGAGGCCACAAGGCAGCGAAAAACCTTACATGCTCCATTGAACCAAGTGCAGGGCGCTGCCCATCTCGGCGAACACGGTGTAGACCTAAGCCAAATGAACGAACACCTGATCGAACTTGAAGTAAAGATCTCGCATCAAGAGGTCGCAATTGAAGAACTCAAGCAAACCACGTTTGAGCAACACAAGCGCATCGAGGCGCTAGAGAAAGAGCTCAAACATCTGAAAAATCGGCTCGACACCGTCGACACTCAGAATTCGACCGTCGGCCCCGGGAACGAAAAGCCCCCGCACTATTAGTCAGTTGTGAACTCCGCCGTGCCTTTGCCAACAGTGTCATCGCCGATCACGATGCGGTAATTGATCGGGCACGCTTTTGAAAGCATCGCCGCTGTACCGCTGTACTGATGCATCGATCTCTTCGCCGCCTCGACCACGTTCATGATATCGATGCCCGCGCCGCGAAGACGATACTCGAGGTCGATCGAAACGAACCTTTTCGGATGATGATCCGTGAGAGATGCAGAAGCCGTCACGTCAAACGACTCGTAGTGCACTCCGAACTTCTTAAGTAGATCGACCATGTCAGTGCCCGTGCAACCGCACAATGCGGCGAGAACGAGCTCCTTGGGATTTGGGCCTTTGGGTTCAGTCGTGGTGACGTCGATCTCGCCTTTCATGGAGCGAATATCGAATGTGAAGTGGTGATCCTGATTGGAGTGAACTTTTACGCGCATGAGAGTCACGCTCTCAAGAACCACGCTTCTTCGTCAACTTGTCTGCGTACTCTCTCCACAACAATGACGCCGCGTAACCGCGCCAGGGACTGACGAGGGCGACTTTCTGAGGCGGATGAATCTTGAGCGCACGGGCGAGGATCAAATCTGTTCCGGGAAACGCGTCGGTGTGCCGCAAGACTTTCAGTGCCATGTAACTTGCGCTCCAGGGCCCGATCCCGCGAAGCGAGAGAAGCTTTTCGGTGAATGTATCGACGTCTTGCTCAGGATCGAGCGAAAGAGAACCGTCGAGAAGCGCTAAACAAAAACCGCGAAGAGTTTCTTTGCGAACTCCCGTCGTTTTTAGAAACTTGAGATCCGAATTTGCGATTGCTTGCGGGGTCGGGAACAAACGCACACCGCCGAGAGGTTCACCGAGATTTTGAACGAGCGAAGACACGAGCGATCGTCCTCGCTCGACACTGACGAGTTGACCCAAGATCGTGACCATCGCGCATTCGAAGGCGTCCCATCCCGATGCGATTCGAATACCTGGGTGCTTGCGCGCGATCTTGCGAATCGCTGGGTCTCTCTCAAGAGCATTGGCGACGATCAGCGGGTCAGAGTCGAGATAGAACATCGCCCGCACGCGAGCCACA
>CAJYIL010000404.1 GCA_913774795.1 Pseudobdellovibrionaceae bacterium | reverse complement strand
GCCTCTCGATCGACCTGCTCACGCAACCTCTGAAGGTTAGCGAGTTTCTCATGGAGTGCTCTCGAATCTTGCGGGATTTTAGAATCGGGCGTCGTCGGCGCCGTAGTCGGATCTTTCTTTGCGATCTGCTCAGCTTGCGCAGATTGAGTCTGCGAAGGCGAAAGGGCCGCCTTCTCTGGATGTTTCAAAGCTTCATCGATCTTAGCCATCTCTTGATCGAGTTGCTTCTGCAAGTCTGCGAGCTCTTCAGGGGATTTGCGACTGAGCTCTTCCGCCAAACGTGGAGTTTCATCAGCGCCGCCTTTTCCTGATGGCGGCTCGAAGTCTTGTCCCCCACCTCCGTCAGGCGTTGGAGGCTGCATCTTTGCTAACCTCTCAAGATCAGCAGCACTCACCTTGGGGCGTGCGCTCGACGCCGGGCGATCAATGCCCGAACGCTGAGGCTGAGGCTGCTCGGCCTGCCTAGGCGTCTCCGAATTGCGCGGAGCCATCTCGATGTCTTGAGGCTTCGACGGACCTTGTTTGAACTTTCGGTTTTCTAGCTTCGCCAGACTTTTCGCGACGGTCTCAATCGCTCGATCGCGAACCGCAATCTGTTCAGGCTTCGCTGGAGTCTCCAGGCCTGCTGATGAACTCGGTGCGCGCTCGGGCAAAAGTTTGGTGACTGCGTAAACTAAAACGAAGAACCCGACTCCTGCCACGATTGAACGCTTCACCACGGCTTGTAGCCAAGAGGATGAACCGAAGATCGGCGAAATAAAATTCAGCCGAATGTTCTGAAGTAAAGCCATCGCCGCAAACGAACTCAAAACGTAGACGATGAGAAGTGTTTTCGAAGGAAGCTCATGACGCCAAAGTGAAATCAAAACTCCGAGCAAACTCAAAATCAGAGGAACCACCTGCTGAGACGCATGCGTGGCAAACGCGAGCGGGAAACTCACCAAGAACGCGACAATGACTCCCCACGAGTACGGGATAATCCCAAAGCGCCAGTAGAAGAGCCCACCGAAAGCACCGATCACTCCCCAGTAGGCGGCAAACGATTGCTTCCTGTAAGCTAATAACTCCGCATCGAGAAGAACATCACGCTCGAGCGACTCCGGAGCGCTGCTCTCAATCACATGGCCAAAGACAAAGACCGATTTGCGACGGAGCTTCGCTGACTCGTTCGTCAGATCGCCAAAGAAGTCATAAGACTTAAATCGCCAATCCCGCCAAAACAACGCCGCAAAAAACGCGAGCACAACCATCGTGATCGATCTGGAGTCTCTTGTTTGCCCGTAGATTTCGAAGGCCGAGAGCACAGCGATAAAGAGAGTCGCGCGCGCGAAGAGAAGAGTTCTTTCCATTACGCCGCCTTTCGGTGGGTAAACCACCGCGCGTGCGCATCGCCCCGGCGAAGCACTTGGACTTCGATGCCCGCTGAACGCAGACGAGCGACATTCTCTTCAAGAAGGTCAGCCGCTTTGTTGCGCCCGAGATACCCAAAGGCTTCGGCCTCACCGCGACCGAGTAAGAATGAGTTTGGCTCAAGCAACATGACAAAGATCTGCACTTGCCGATCTTTCAGTGCACACAAACGCGCAAACGACCGCTCGGCCTGCTGAGCATCGAAAACAGTTACGAAAAGAAGTGTCGAGCCAGCTGTTATTTGCTCTTCCGCCCGATCGATGACGGCATTCGCGCACGTCGTGGTCGACGGATGAAGATGAGTGACGGTGCGAGTGAGGAGGCTGAAGAAATCGGTTCCGCGCGCCGCTGATAAAAACACATCGTTCGAGACGAACTGAATCGAGTTTCCAAGATCGAGTTGTTGCTTGGCAACTCCAAGAGCGACAAGTTTCGAGGCTTCCCAAGACGACTCAGCTTCTACGCCCACGTGCACGCCGGGCGACATGTCGAGAACAAGCGTGATGTCGGAGCTTACGACTTTCTCGAATTCTTTCACCATCAGCCCGTCGCGTTTCGCCGATTTTCTCCAGGCGATATGGCGCAGAGAATCCCCGTGCGCGAAAGGACGCAGGCCCGAAAAGTTCACGCTCAAACCTCGGGTTGGAACTTCGTAGAGGCCGTAGTGCATCGACGAAAGCGAACCCACGACCGGCACTTCAGGCACCGGCTTTACGCGCGGGAGAAGTTCAATTATCGTCTGCGTATCGTCGACGATATGAAACTCGAAAATTCCGAACAGATCTCTGAGGCGGAGACGCATCGGACCAAGTGACTTCTCACCCATCTCGGCATCGCAAAGGCGCTCTTCGCCGATGAAGATGCGAGAGCGAGGCCCGATCGAAAGAACAGTTGCGATCGAGAGAAGCGCACGGCGAGAGGGCTCAAAGACATCTTCGACGATGACGCCGACTCGAAGGCTTGAGGCTTCGGTGTTGTGAACTTCGAATCCAGCTCGCACGCGCTCGCCTTGATAGACGCTTCGCTGTCCTCGCACGCGCGTGATGACGAGCGACTCGGCCTTCATCTTCAGATCGAAGAACAAAGCCGCGAGAAAGCCCGAGAACGCGAAAAAGCTGATCACCGAGACGCGGCTAAAAGGCGTTGAAACTAAAAGAACGGCCCACACGACGGTCGCTAAGACCGTCGGATTCAAAAGGTGACGATACTTCAAAAGAAGTGGCGCCTCGATTTCATCGATGTCCCGGGAGAGACCCGATTTCCAGGCGTCTCGCAAGGGAACACGAACGACTCGACTCACTTCTTCCTCATCGGCACTGCGGTGACCCTCGTGACTTGCTCGAGAATATCGGCGGTTGTCACCCCGGCCATTTTTGATTCTGCGTTCAAGATGATGCGGTGACCGAGAACAGGTTTGATCAGCGCGAAGACATGCTGAGGCGTCACGTAATCCAACCCGTCTATGAGTGCCAGCGCTTGCGCCGTTCGCACGAGCGCAATTGCCGCACGAGGGCTCGCGCCCACGCGAAGCTCTTTCATTGCGCGAGTGCGTTCGACGAGCGTCATCACGTAATCGTAAATTTCCGCGGAGACTCTCACATCTGGCAGGCGATCCTGCGCCCACTTAAAGCGCTCCGCCGATTCAACAGCTTGAAGAGCGACAATCGGATGTTGCCGGTTCTGATTTTTCAGGATTTCGATTTCTTCGGCGCGCTCCGGATAACCCATCGAAATCTTCATCGTGAAACGATCTAGCTGGGCTTCGGGGAGCGCGAACGTTCCGAGCTGATCGATCGGGTTTTGCGTTGCGATCGTGAAGAAGAGCGGGTCGAGATCGTACGTTCGGCCATCTGCCGAGACTTGTCGCTCGCTCATGGCTTCAAGCAGAGCTGACTGAGTGCGCGGAGTCGCGCGGTTGATTTCGTCTGCGAGGAGCACCGATGTGAACACCGGCCCTTTGATGAATTCGAACACGCCTTCATTCTGTCGGTACACCGACGCTCCGATAATGTCTGAAGGGAGAAGATCAGGCGTGAATTGCACACGACTGAATGGGCAATTCACCGACTTCGCGATCGCGCGCGCAAGAATCGTTTTTCCCGTGCCGGGAACATCTTCGATCAACAAGTGCCCGCCGGCGAGCCAACAGCAAATGGCATCGCGAACTTGATCGTCTTTTCCGACGACCACTTTTTTGATGTTGGTCATTAAATTCGCGACGATTTCGGTAGCCGACATAGCGCTGATCTCCCCGATTTCTTTTCGGAATTTCGGGGATCTCGACCAAGTCTAGGTTCTCGTTTTAGTCGCGAACGAGTGGCACCGACCGCCGGCTCTACATGAGACACGCCCATCTGATCATGCGTTCAAGTTTCTCGTCGCTATTCCGATATGAACGACGGTTGGTTCGTTTCATATTGCCTCCTCGTTAGCGCGGGGAGGACTCTTCTCTGAATCCACGGCGGTCGATACCGAAGACGGTGGATGTGCAAAGTCGCCGGCCAAGTGACGGCGAAAAAGCAACTGAGCGGAGAGATTTTTGTCCGGATCGCGTACATCGCGATCCGGATTTTTAATTTTAAGTCAGCGACTGCGCAGCTTTCACGATCGCACCCGCATCAAGCCCGTGCTTCTTGTACAGCTCGAGCGCCGAATATGCCGACTGGCCGAACTCATCACCGACGCCGAGAGTCTGCGCGCGCAAAGAAACGCCCGCCTGAACGAGTTCACGAACCAGCATCGAACCCATTCCGCCAATCACGCGATGTTCTTCGACCGTCACCAAGCGGCCGCCGGTTTTTGCCAACGCAGCTTTGACCGTGTCGAGATCCGGGTGGTTCACCGATGCGCCGTGAATGACGATCGCGCCCATGCCTTTTTCTTTCATGAGGTCAGCCGCCTTCAAAGCTTCAGGTACGAGCGAGCCTTGCGCGACGATCGTGACCGACGACTTCGTGTCACCGAACGTGTCGAGGAGAACCGGCGATTTGCCGAGCTTCGCTTTTGCAGAACCGATCGAGCGCGGGAAGTTCTCGCGGCCCAAGAAGAACAAACGAGTTGGCGGAGTGCGACCCGCCTTGCGATCGGCCGCAAATGATTCGATCGCATCGGTGATCAACGCTTCGGCTTCAGACGACGTGCTCAAAGAGTAAAGCTCAACGTGCGGAATCGAACCGACTTGAGCGAAGAAGCTCAACGCTTGGTGAGACGCACCGTCGGCTGCATCCTGGAAACCTGTGTGCGAGAACACACCGATGACCGGACCATGCGAGAGAGCGGCCATCGTCAACGGCAACGCACCTTTCGTGACACCGAATTGCGCGAAGGTATCAACGAACGGAATGTATCCGTTAATCGAAAGACCCGCCGCCACCGAGATCATGTTTGACTCAGCAACTCCGACATCGAGAGTACTGTCAGGGAACGCCTTTTGGAAATCAGCGACACCCGTCGAGCCTTGAAGATCGGCGCTCACCGACACCACGGGGTGACCCGCTTTTCGCGCGT
The DNA here is from genome assembly GCA_913774795.1 of Pseudobdellovibrionaceae bacterium. Classification (GTDB taxonomy): domain Bacteria; phylum Bdellovibrionota; class Bdellovibrionia; order Bdellovibrionales; family JAMPXM01; genus CAJYOV01. The sequence continues at coordinate 7,255 of CAJYIL010000404.1, read as the reverse complement.
TGATCATCGCCGCTGCGACACCGACTTGGATTTTTTCGGACGGAGTCGCCTTCAAAAGAGCCGCACCAGGTCCGCCTTCTGGAGCCGTCTTCGCTGGAGTCGCCGCTTTATCGGTTTCGTACTTCGAAAGCTCTTGAGCCCATGTCGAAAATTCTTGGGGAACACCTGTCGCAACGCCTTCGTAGATTTCTTGAAGGAACGCCGGCATCTCTTCGGCTTTCTTCAATGGGAATCCGTGCGCGCCTGTCGAAGACGCTTCAGATTTTTTGTGACCTTTGCCTTTGATCGTTCGCGCGTGAATCGCGATCGGTTGCGATGGATCGAGTTGCGCTTGTTGAATCGCCTCTTCGAGAGTCGAGACGCACGCTTGAAGTTGGTTGCCATCTTCGAGACGCATGACTTTCCAGCCTAATTTTTCGAGGGACTGGAACGTCGGCTCCATCGAGAACGAATCTTGCTCGATGCGACCAGAGAGTTTGGTGCGGTTGTCTGAGATAAACAAAACAAATGGAGCGACTTTGCCGCGCTTCGCGAGACCCGGAATCGCCGCGAGCGCTTCTTTCGCCTCGCCTTCCATCGCAGCGCCATCCGACAAAGCACACAACGTCACCCGTTTTGTTTTCGAGAGAGCGTCGGCGAGTGCGAGGCCTTGCGCCTGAGGCAAGCTCGAACCGAGAGGACCGTTGGAAATCAAAACACCTTGCGGCCACAAGTGTGCTTCTCCGTGACCCGTGAGAGGAGATTCGATCGAGCGGAATTTCTTCAACGACTCGACTGTCAGATCGGCGAAACCGTAGTTCGCCTTCAATGCGTAAAGTCCGTTCTCACAGTGGCCGGCGTCGTTGACGAAGTTGAACGCCTCATACCACTGCTTGCCTTGCTTGTTCGCCATCTCGAACATCAAGCCGTGAGCGGCCGACATCAACTCCGCGAAGGCCGACGGACCACCGAAGTGAGAAGCCGCGCCTCCGTGGAGGGCATTCATATCCATCAGCGCCACCATCGCGCGTGTCGCACGAGGATCGGCGACCGTCATTTGTTCGCCCGAGTTCAATTGCACCGTGACGCCGTAGCGCGGTTTTGTTTTCGGGGTTTTGGCCAAACGCGAAGGGATCGAGAGCGGAGTCAGGGTATTTGTCATAGAGGATTTTTGCCCGGCTTTGGCCCTTTCCGTCAACGGTTGTCAGGCTGCGCCTATGAGAGCAACACTTGGGCGCATGAACCTAGAGCAATTACGAGCGATCCCAAAGGTTGAACTGCACCGCCACCTCGAATGTTCGTTGCGTCCCTCGACGCTCCGGGAGCTTTTGGCCGGAGGTGGCCGCGAAGTTCCCGATGACGCCGAGGCCTTCGCGAAAATGTATCTCGTCACCCAACCCATGGATGATCTCGAGGCGGTTTTGGGTAAATTTTTGGCAACCCAAGGCGTGCTATCCACCGAGGAAGTCCTCGAACGAATTACGTTCGAGGCCATCGAAGATGCCTTCCAGGACGGAGTTCGAATTCTCGAGCTGCGCTACGCGCCGACCTTTATTCAGCAGGGTCACGAACACTTGAGTTTCGATCAGATTCACTCCGCGATCGTTCGCGGCCGTGATCGCGCGTGTGCGCGTTACCCCATCGCAGTAGGTTTGATCGCGATCGTTCAACGCATTCTCCCGGTTTCTGAAGGTGAACGCGTCACGGATTTTGTGATCGCAAATCGGAAGACCTTCGTCGCCCTCGATCTCGCCGATAACGAAATCGGTTTCGATTCTCGTCCGTTTGCACCCCTTTTTAAACGCGCAAAGACGGCGGGGCTTCACATTACCGTTCACTCAGGCGAGGCCGATGTTCCTGAATCACCCGAATTCGTTCGAACAGCCGTCGAACTTCTTGGCGCGGAACGCGTCGGGCACGGAGTTCAGATTCAGCACTCGCCAGAGATGATCGAGTTCATTCGATCGCGCGGAATTACTCTGGAACTTTGCCCGACTTCGAACTGGCTCACGCATGCGGTACCGCGCCTGGACGCTCATCCGTTTCGCCGTCTCATGGAAGCCGGCGTCCCGGTGACAATTAACTCCGATGACCCGGGCGTTTTCGGCATTGATCTCACGAATGAGTACCGCGTGCTGCACGAAAGTCTTGGCCTCACGCTGGACGATTTCAATCGCTGCAACGACACCGCCGCTGCCGCATCGTTTATTCCGCACGATCAAAAGCAGAAAGTGTGGCCACGCCCCATCTCGACAGTTAAAGTTTAGTCTGTTGCTGAAGGAGGATTCATCATGGTCGCACTTTTCATCGCTATCGCCGTTATCGCCATCGCTCTGTTCTGGATCATGGGCACGTACAACGGCCTAGTAGGCGCGCGAAACGTTCTCAAAAATGCGTTCTCGCAAATCGATGTTCAGTTAAAACGTCGTTACGACTTGATTCCAAATTTAGTCGAGACCGCCAAAGGCTATTTGAAGCACGAAGCAGGAACACTTGAAGCGGTCATCGCCGCGCGAAACCAAGCCGCGTCAGCACGCTCGGCCGTCGCCGCCAATCCCGCTGACGAATCCGCGATGACGTCCTTGAAAAACGCCGAAGGCGCTTTGATGTCGTCACTCGGTCGCTTGAACGTCGTCATGGAAGCCTACCCAGACCTGAAGGCCAACCAAAACATGATGCAACTCACAGAAGAACTCACTTCAACCGAGAACAAGATCTCGTTTGCTCGTCAGGCTTACAACGACTCGGTCATGACCTATAACAATAAGCGCGAGATGTTCCCGGGTTCGATCATTGCAAACATGTTCGCCTTCGGAGTTGCTCAACCGTTTGAGATTACAAACGTCGCCGAGCGCGAGAACGTCAAAGTCTCGTTCTAATGAACTTCTTCGAGCAGCAAGCTCAAGCCCGCACGGCCACGAAACGTCTTGTCCTCTTGTACATCTTGGCCGTCGCGTCGATCGTTGCGACACTCACGATCGTTGCGCACTTCTTATTCCTCGTTCAGAAGGCCCAAGACTCCGCGAATGCATACGGCACCTCGCTCGCGGAGGCCGCTCTTCCTTACGATCTTTTCATCGCCCTCGCAATTCTCGCCGTGATCGCGGCGGGAACGCTCGTGCGAGTCATACAAGTAGGCTCAAGCGGCGAAAAAGTCGCTCGCATGCTGGGTGGTGTGCCGGTTGAACCTGACACGCGCGATGCGCTCGAGCGCCGTTTGATGAACGTAGTTGAAGAAATGTCGATTGCGTCAGGCATGCCGGTTCCCCGCGTCTTCATTTTACCTGACGAAGACGGGATTAACGCGTTCGCGGCCGGCATGCGCCCGGGCGAAGCCGTCATCGCGGTGACCCGGGGCACTCTGACTCAACTCACGCGCGACGAACTCCAAGGTGTTGTCGCTCACGAGTTCTCGCACATCTTCAACGGCGACATGCGACTCAATCTTCGATTGATGGGCGTCCTCGGCGGAATTTTGGTGATCGCGACAATAGGCCGACTCTTCTTTGATTACTCTCCGCGCTCGTCGTCCTCTTCGTCTTCATCTTCCTCGAAGAAAAACGATGCGGGCGCGCTCGTGATTTTCGGGCTGGCGATGTTTGTCATCGGTTACATCGGAGTCTTCTTCGCTCGCTTGATCAAAGCGGCCGTCTCTCGCCAGCGCGAGTATCTCGCTGACGCTTCGGCGGTTCAGTTCACGCGAAATCCCGCAGGCATAGGCGGAGCGCTCATGAAGATTCGCGGATACGCGCCCGCTTCGCGCATTCGCTCCCACTATGCCGAAGAGGCATCGCACATGTTCTTTGGCTCGGCCCTAAACTTCTCGTCGATGTTCGCGACTCACCCTCCGCTCGAAGAGCGCATCGGACGCGTTGACCCGCAACTTTTGAAAAGTGGCACGTGGATTCCGAAGCCGGCGTTGTCGGCTCGCGAAGCCGAGGAAGCGTCGGCGGCCGGGCTTGAGGTAACGGCGGGGTTCGCTGACGCTGCGTCTGCCCCTGACTCTCCGCGCTCGCCCGTGCAAACACCGACAGCCTCCCGCCCAACTTCGCCGGGCCAAGTCCCCCTGGCTCACGAGGTCGTGGCCTCCATTGGTGCGCCTGATGCGAACGATGTGTCGGCGGCCCGCAAATTTCTCGACTCGATCCCGGCCTCGATTCGCGAACGCACGCGCGACCGACAAGGTGCGGTCTTACTCGCAGTCGCTCTCTTCATCGAATCCGAGATTCAACCCGCACAGATGCAAATTCTCTCATCGGCTTTGAATACCGAGGAAGTAAAAGAGATCGTCGCGATCCGCGATCAGCTTTCTGCGGTCGGCGAAGACAATCGACTTGCGCTCCTCGATATCACGATTCCGCCTCTTCGCCATCTGACGATGGAATCAAAGACGATGCTTCTTGAGCTCTGCAAACAGCTCGTTCACTCAGATGAAGTTTTAAACTTGTACGAATACGTCGCCCTCGCGCTGCTCGATCACCAGCTTCTCCGCGACACACGCCCCCGCAAAGCCAAGCCCGCGATTTCGAGTGCTCGCACCGCAAATGATCTCTCGACTTTGCTCTCGGCTGTCGCATACGCAGGCGCGTCTGACGTCACAGCGGCTAAACGCGCTTTTGATACCGGCTCAGCTTCGATCAAGCGCAGCTTGTCGGTCGAAACGACGTTTCGTTCGATGAACGAATGCACCCTCAATGAGATTTCGTCGTCGATTGAGCGACTGAGCTATCTCGCACCAGCTTCTCAGCAAAAGGTGATTGCTGCCGTCGTCGAGACGATCTTGCTCGACGCAACCGTTACCGAAAAAGAATCTCAACTTCTCCGAGGCCTGTGCGCAGTTCTCGAAGCTCCGCTCCCGGCGCTCGCGGTATGATCGAGCTCCGTCGCGCGCGCCCCGATGATGCTCCCGCACTCTCGGCTTTGTGCGAGCGAACGTTCCGCGACACTTATTCCGAGATGAACACTGTCGATGACATGAACTCTTATGTTGCGACTTGTTTCACTCCCGCCGCTCAGCGAGACGAAATTCTCGATCCCCGTCGCCGCGTCGTCGTCGCCTGTATCGGCGAGGAGTTGATCGGCTACTACATCTTGGCCAAGAACTCGCCTAAGTTTTCCGTCGCCGAGCCTGCGCTCGAACTTTCACGGCTCTACATCGACGTCCGCCACCAAGGCTCGCGTCTCGGACACACGATGATGCAACATTCGATCGCGCTCGCCCGCTCTGAAGGCTTCAAAACCATCTGGCTTGGCGTCTGGGAGAAAAACGAACGCGCCATCGCGTTCTACAAGAAGTGGCTCTTCAAGCCGATTGGCGAACAGATCTTCCAGCTGGGCAGTGACCCTCAGCGGGATTTGGTTTTGGCGCATAGCCTTTAATTAATTAGCCGATTTTGCGAAGCGGAGTGACCATCTCGGCTTTTTCGGCCGCGACTGAGCGACCCGATTTCGCCTGCGCCGCCAGAGCCTGACGACGAACCATCGCGTTCGCGTGCTCCGTCAGCTTTGGAACCATCTCGAGTAGCGCCTGCAGGTCGGCATCCGACGCAAACGCGACTTCATCCGTTTCCTTAAAGTGCTGCGCGATCTCACCTAATGCGTAGAGCGCAGAAGCTTTCGAATACGGTGAAGGTGCTTTCATCATTGTCTTGAGCCACTGCGCTGTCTTTTTCTTCCAACCGCGCTTGGCTTCTTTAATCAAAGAGTTTGCCTCGATGCGGTTATCTCCGCTCTTCGCGAGATCCGCGAAGATCTTCTCACCCGCTTCTGGCTCAAACGTCGCGAAGATATCAAGCGCGTTTGCGACAACTCGTCGGTTCGGATGAGTGAGACACCCGTACATCGCCGCGCGAACCTCTCCGGCCCACTCTTTTGCTGACAATATATGGTTCGCCGCACTCACCAGCGAAGCGTAGAGGTACACGTCTTTTTCGTCATGATGATGCGAGAGCTCATTAAGACAATCAACATACGCGCGACGAACCTCGGGCGAAGTCTTTGCGACCGTGTACTGCCTGAACAGCGAAACTAACGTGTTGAGCTGAGCACTGTCGATTTTTCCGTGATTCATTTTAACGAAGTTCAGAATCTCGACGGTGTCTTCGTCATCGCGGTAGTACGTCGCGTTTTTCAGAGCCTTCTCATCGCCTTGGCGGAGATGGAGCGAAAGCGGCGTGAACGCTTCAAGCGTCACCAGCGATCGCGCACCTTTCAGACCCTTTAGCATCACGACCTGCTGCTTGGTACTCCGGCAAAGTTCACTCACCGCATCGCTCATCGATTCATCGAACAAAACAGTGTTCTCTGATTTCTCGTGAACGTGTGAGAGCATTCTTACGGTTTCAATAAGCGGCGGGCCTGCCAGCGCATGCGCATCGACAAGCGGACCAAATCTGAGCAACCCATGCGCCACACTCGACTTGATTCTAAACGCGTAACCTTGCTCTTCGGTCTTCTCAGAAACTTTCATCGCTAAACGATGAATATCTCTCAACGCCGAAATCGCAATCGCGCTACTCGACGCATGATCGTCATCCTTGAAATAGAACAACACTTCATCGCCAACGAACTCATAAACCGAACCGTTATAGCGCGACACCAAGTGCGTCACACCCAGGAAGAACTCGTTGATCGCCGCCATAAACTCGGCGCGCTTCTCCGACATGAAGACTTGCGTGAAGTTGTTGATGTCGGTGCGGACGAGCGTGCACCCGAACTCGTAAGGTGGCTTCTTGCCTGATTCGAGTTCCCTGCGGAGCGCTGGCAAAACCTGCGACCGGAAGGTGTCTTTCTCCGCCTTCAGCGCATTCGCTTGGTTTTCAAAACCTTGCAGGCCTCTCACGAGCGTGAGCGTCTCTCTGGATTTGGCCAGCGCAAGGTCACCGCGCGTGGCACCGCGCTGGGTGATGCGCTTGAGGACTTGGCGGAGATCTCGGAAAGAAATCAAAAGAATGGTTACAAACCCTGAGATCTCAAGGAAGAGATCGATGATCTTGTCTTTGCCAAGTAAATCCCAGAAAAATCCCAAGTAGGACTTGAACGAAGTTTTGTGCCCAACAATGAGTTGGTATGAGCCGACTTGGGTGACGATGTAGCGAACGTTTTCGTCCGAAAATGTTCCGGGCTGATTGACGAATAAGATGCGGTCTTGAGGTCCCGCTTCATTTCCGTAGAGGATATCTTTTCCGTCTTGGCGAATAAGATAGAAGTGAATTTGATGCGCACCAAGCGCCATCGCAAGCCGATCATCTAATTCGAAAACTTCGCCTTGGGCGAG
>CAJYIL010000403.1 GCA_913774795.1 Pseudobdellovibrionaceae bacterium | reverse complement strand
GAAGGTCCGGAGTCCGATCTTGCACTCACCGAAAATACCCAACCCGCCCTTCTCCTCGTTTCGACCGCAACATTTCGCGTGATCGAACACGAGCTCGGCGTCACGATTGGCGCGGCCGCCGGCCATTCGGTCGGCGAATATGCGGCCGTCGTTGCGAGCGGAGCACTCGCGTTCCCAGACGCGCTGAGAGCCGTTCGCGTTCGCGGTCGGGCGATGCAAAAAGCTGTTCCTGTCGGCCAAGGCGGGATGGCCGCCGTGATGGGTCTCGTCGATGAACAAGTCGTTCGCGTTTGTGACTGGGTTCGCAAAGAATCGGGCGAAGTGTTAGAGCCTGCGAACTTCAATGCTCCCGGTCAGGTCGTCATCTCCGGTACAGCGAAAGCGATTACTTGGCTGAAAGAAAACTCCGCGCGTCTCGGTGAAGCGTTTCCTGAAGGCGCCCCGCGCTTGAAACTGATCCCGCTCGCGGTTTCGGCGCCCTTTCATTGCTCGCTTATGAAGCCAGCCGAAGATGAAATGCGTCTGGTTTTGAAAGACACTCCCTTCAACGATGCTCGTTTCCCAATTGTGCAGAATGTGACGGCTCACGAAACACGCGATGCTCAGACTTTGCGCGAGAATCTTGTGAAACAAGTGTCGGGAGCCGTTCGTTGGACACAATGCGTGGCACGTTTGCGCGCAATGGGCATGTCAAATTCGATTGAGTTCGGTGCAGGAAAGGTCCTCGCTGGCCTTTCGAAAAAAATTGACAGCACTATGGCCTCTCCGTTCAATATCAACGCTTTAGAAGACATAAAGACGCTCGAAGTAGCCGTGAAAGCGGCGACGATCGTGCACTAAGGTTGAAAAATTTTGAGTCGCTTTGCGGGTAAGAAAATTTTGGTCACGGGCTCCTCGCGCGGAATCGGCGCTGGCATCGCACGCAAACTCGCAGAAGAGGGCGCATCCGTCGCCGTCACCTACGCAACGAACCCCGGCTCAGCTTAGCAAGTGGTCGGTTCGCTCAAAGGTGATGGGCATCTTCTTCTGAAACTCGATATCGCCGACGAAGCCTCGGTCGCTTCTGCCTTCGAAGAGATTTCTGCGAAATGGGGACGCATCGACGGCCTCGTGAATAACGCGGGCGTCACGCGTGACCAACTTTTGCTTCGAATGAAAACCGACGATTTTCAAGCCGTGCTCGACACGAACTTGAAAGGCACCTTCCTCTGCACGCGTGCGGCCGCGAAGATGATGCTCAAAGCTCGCTCAGGATCGATCGTGAATATCACTTCGGTCATTGGCGAGATGGGCAACGCGGGCCAATCGAACTACGCCGCCTCGAAAGCCGGAACAGAAGGCTTCTCGAAATCGGTAGCGCAAGAAATCGGTTCGCGCTCGATTCGCGTGAACTGTGTCGCTCCGGGCTTCATCGTCACTGATATGACCGATGCTATGACCGAGCAGGCAAAGGCCGCGATTTTGTCGAAAGTTCCGCTCGGCACGTTGGGTGACGTCGACGACGTGGCCAATGCCGTGTCGTTCTTGCTCTCGGACGAAGCGAAATACATCACCGGTCACACTTTGAGTGTGAACGGTGGTATGTACATGTGATTGTAATTTAATTTAGTTTAACAACACGTCTCCTAGTGTAGAGACGAAAGGACCATAAAGATGATGACGACTGTTCAACCAAAAGTAAAAGAAGTGATCGTTGAGCAACTCGGCGTAGATCCAGACCGTGTAAAAATCGAAGCTTCGTTCATCGACGACTTGGGCGCAGATTCGCTCGATATCGTTGAACTTGTCATGGCGATGGAAGAAGAGTTTGGCATCGAAATCCCAGACGAAGACGCTGAGAAGTTGAAAACTGTCGGCGACGTTTCGAACTACCTTCAAGCTAAAGGCAAAGCGTAATCCGCTTGTCCACGCGATCCACTCGCGTGGAGCACGCGCAAACGCGCGCGCTTCCGCGGGAGTCGCATCTCCTCTCGGCGTAGATGTCGTCTCATGCGGCCTGCGCCGACCAACGACGCTCGCATTCACAAACGCGTTGCCGCGCTTTGTGACTTTCGAAAGGATCTCGAATGTCGACTCCGTCTAGCCAACATCCAAATAAAGACATTTTCGTTCGCCCTCCCCGCGCTCCTCAGCGTCGTGTGGTCGTCACGGGAATCGGTATGATCACGCCTCTCGGCCTGACTTTCGAAGAGTCGTGGAAGAACGCGGTCGAAGGTCAATCCGGCATCGATACGATCACGGCCTTCGACGCATCGAAGTTCGATGTTCGATTTGCGGGCGAGATTAAGGGTTTCAACCCTGACACTTACATCGAGAAAAAAGAGCAAAAGAAAATGGAGCGCTTCATCCAACTTGCGATGGCGTGCTCTGATCAAGCTCTCAAAGATTCAGGACTCACGATCACGGAGCAACTCTCTCCGCGCGCCGGTGCGATCATTGGTGTCGGAATCGGTGGCCTGGGTGCCATCGATCAGACTTCGCAAACGCTCGCATCACGAGGACCTTCACGAATCTCTCCGTTCTTTATTCCACAGGTGATTGGCAATTTGGCGTCGGGTCAGGTGTCGATCAAACACAACCTCAAAGGGCCGAATTACGCGGTGACGTCGGCATGTGCATCGGGAGCGAACGCGATCGGTGACTCGGCTGAGTACATCCGTCGTGGCGCGGCGGATGTCATGCTCGCCGGAGGCTCTGAAGCCGTCGTTACCCCACTTGCGATCGGCGGCTTTTCTGCCATGAAAGCGTTGAGCACACGTAACGACCAGCCGAAAATGGCGTCTCGTCCCTTCGACAAAGATCGCGACGGCTTCGTTCTCTCAGAAGCCGCGGCAGTTTTGGTTCTCGAAGATTATGAACATGCCGCTCGTCGTGGCGCCAAGATTTACGGCGAAGTTGCGGGTTACGGAACATCGTCAGACGCTCACCATATGACGAATCCGGCTCCCGGAGGAGCCGGCGGCGCGCAAGCGATGGCATCAGCTCTTCGCGATGCGGGCTTGAATCCGAGCGATATCTCTTACATCAACGCGCACGGGACATCGACTCCGGTCGGTGACGGCCTCGAGACAGCGGGAATTAAATCAGTATTCGGCGATCACGCGCGCAAGCTTTGGGTGTCATCGACGAAATCGATGATGGGACACTCCCTCGGAGCAGCCGGCGCTGTTGAATCGGTTTTCGCGTTGATGACATTGAAAGAGAATATTGCTCCTCCGACGATCAACCTCGACAATCCGTCTGACGACTGTGATCTCGACTATGTCCCGCACCGCGCGCGAGACGGCAAATTCACTCACGTCCTGAACAACTCGTTCGGATTCGGTGGCACCAACGCGTGCCTCGCGTTCTCGAAGATCTAAATAAAAAGCCCGCGTCATTACGGGAGCGGGCTTCATTGCCTGAGCATCGACAGGGCGTGTAGGTTTAGTTCGCGAACTCGACTTCCGTCGCTGTTGGCGTTTCGAAGTCGATGACGTTGCCGGCATCAGCCGAAAAATCCTCTTCCGCTTTTTTCTTCGACGCACGAGGGGCCTTTGGTGCTTTTGGGGCTGCGGTTGCACCAAGGTCCGTGACGAGCCCGGACGTCCATAGGCCAGCCGTGCGCTCTTCGATGAGCTTTTTGAATTTTGCGCGAGGAAGACCGACTTCTTCTGCCGCCGTCACGACGTCCTCGAATGACTGCTTTGCAAATTCGAATTTGACCCGGGCCTCATCGAGCGCAGCCCGCGCCGCTTCGACGCTCGCGCGCGCTTTTTCGAGTTCAAGTCCTGCGAGATCACCAGATTGGAGCACTTTTAAAAGATCAGTCATGGAGTTCCTCAAGTCGTAAAAAACCGGCCCGAGCAGCCGGTCGATTTACACTTAACTTACACATCCACGACTGTCCTCGCTACTGTCTTTGAGTCCAGGGAGCGAATGCGTCGGCCATAGCCTAACTCTGGGAAATCCGAAGTGACCCAAAAGTCTTATGTTGCACGCTCGCATGAATCAAAAAAATGGCTCAAATTTCGTGGACGACCTGGCTTCGCGGAAGTCGAAAACGCTCGCCCCAAATTCCCCGCTCGGTTCTTTCACCCACTGAAATCGCCATCACAATCGTGGCAGAACGAGGGCAGCCGATAATTTTGCGCACTCGTGACGAGTCGAGGCCCTCCATAGGGCACGTGTCGAAACCTTGCGCCGCGATGGCGAGCATGAAGTTCTCGCACGCAAGCGCCGCGGATTTGACCGACGTCTCTCGACGATCGCGCCAACACCAAACTTCGCGCGGCATCGGTCGAAAAATTCCGGCGACGTTGATTGCGATCCACTTCACAGGCGCGAGCCACTGGAACCCATAAATCATGGGCATCAACTTCGAATAGTAATCGACCATGTCCGGGCGCCCTTGAACATAAGGTTCTTTGAGAACCGCATCTCTTCGCGGGCGCCAATCGGCCCCATTCGCGGTGACCACGATGATCTCTTGGGCCGTGCGAGCCGCGCCCTGATTCATGCAGGCAATCGCTAGTCGTTCGCGCGCTTCGGGAGACCTCACCCAATAGATATCCCAGGTCTGCATGTTCGAGGAATTCGGGGCCAGCAGAGCCGCATCGATGGCCTTCTGCATGACTTCTTCGGGGACCGGAGTTGATGAATAATGGCGCACGGAACGACGTCTAGAAACGGCTTCGAAAAAATCCATGGCTTTAAAGTGCCGCCCTCACCGCATAATGGCAACCTCGCGATTTTGCTCGCAGAGTTAAGCCATGCACGAAGGCTTGAAACGCCTCGGCCCGCACGTTACGCTTTCGCCATGGCGAACCCGAAGCGTCTCTTCATTGCGGCCGATCACGCTGGTTTTGAACTCAAAGAACAACTTAAAAAACTGCGCCCTGATTTGCCCTGGGAAGATCTCGGTCCAACCAACGCCGACCGCGTCGACTACCCCGATTTTGCGTTTAAGCTCGCAAGCCAAATCAAAGGCGATCACGATCGCGGAGTCCTGATCTGTGGAAGCGGGCAAGGCATGATGATCGGCGCCAACCGATTCCCGCAGGTTCGCGCCGCACTGGCCTGGATGCCGGCAATCGCAACGTTAGCCCGCACTCACAACGACGCCAACGTCTTGTGCTTGGCCTCGCGATTTACGTCGACCGAAGACGCGGCTAAAATGCTCGATGTTTTTCTGACGACCGAATTCGAAGGCGGACGCCACGCCACTCGAGTTGGCAAACTCAATGCTCCCCCGACAGGATGTTAATCATGAACGAAACCGTCACCACCACGACTGCGCTGGCCTCAACCGATCCCGAACTCACGGCATGGCTCGCAAAAGAAGCCGACCGTCAAAAATTCGGTCTCGAGATGATCGCATCAGAGAACTACGTCTCAAAAGCGGTCATGGAAGCCCAAGGTTCAATCTTAACCAACAAATACGCCGAGGGTTACCCGACGAAGCGTTATTACGGCGGTTGCGAATTCGTTGATAAGATCGAACAACTCGCGATCGACCGCGCAAAAAAGCTCTTCGGTGTTGAGCACGCCAACGTTCAACCGCACTCAGGTTCCCAAGCGAATATGGCGGTGTACCTCGCCGCCATGAATCTCGGCGACACCGTGCTCGGCATGGATCTCTCTCACGGTGGTCACTTGACGCACGGATCGCCCGTGAACTTTTCCGGCACGATGTTCAAAGTTGCCAGCTACGGTCTCGATCCCAAAACTCACCGGATCAGCTTCGATACGATTCGTGAGCGAGCTCTCGAAACAAAACCGAAGCTCATTATCGCTGGCTACTCGGCTTACCCGCGGACTCTCGATTTCGCGAAGTTTGCCGAGATCGCGAAAGAGACAGGCGCGCAACTTCTGGTCGACATGGCTCACTTCGCAGGTCTTGTCGCGACTGGTGTTCACGCATCACCTGTGGGCTTCGCCGATTACATCACGACGACGACTCACAAGACGCTTCGGGGGCCGCGCGGAGGAATGATTCTGACATCCGAAGCGAACAGCAAAAAAATCAACTCGAAGATTTTCCCGGGCATTCAAGGGGGCCCACTCGAGCACGTGATCGCGGCTAAAGCCGTCGCATTTCACGAAGCGCTTCAACCGAGTTTTAAGACTTATTGCGAGCAAATCGTTAGAAACGCAAAAGCGTTGGCCGAGGCCGTTCTCGCCGAAGGCTTTGATCTCGTAACGGGCGGCACCGACAATCACCTCATCTTGGTCGACCTCTCGTCAAAAGACATCACCGGCAAAGACGCCGAGATCGCGCTGGATAAAGCCGGTATCACCGTCAACAAAAACACGGTTCCGAATGAAAAGCGTTCGCCGTTTGTCACAAGCGGCATTCGCATTGGTACTCCCGCACTCACTTCGCGCGGCATGAACGAAGCCGAAA
>CAJYIL010000402.1 GCA_913774795.1 Pseudobdellovibrionaceae bacterium | reverse complement strand
CTGAGAGTGAGCTCGCCTGATTCAAGTTTCTCTTGGAACTGCGGCATCTCTTTCACGAGTTTCATTGCGTTGATTCGTCTCATCGCGGAGCCTGCACAATATCCGAAGTGCTTGGTGACCATTTCGTAGAAGTTCGGATAACTGCGCTCGAGATAGATCTTTCGAGCTGAGATTTCTTGAAATAGCTTAATGATCTTCAGAGTCGATTCACGCTCAAACTTGATTTCTCTTTCGGCTTCAAGCACGAGTTCGTCGTTTGAAATTTTCAAGCATTACCTCCGTAGCGGAGGTTGTATCATAGGTTTTAAATCTCAGATTTTCTGAAATTTTAGGAAGCCGAACATGGTTCGAGAGTCGAATCACAGACGTACCCAGCGAGCGTCAGACTTCGCACACGAAATCGCGAAATGAAGCTCACCAACCTTCGCGGACAAATAACAAATTGCGCTTGCGCGAATTCCTCGCAGCTCGAAAAACGCGTCAAACAAAAAATGAAAATTCCTCCGAAGAATCTTGACCCGATCCGCCTGGATGGCGGATCGGAATCCGCTTCTCATGGATGGACATAGGATCGCGCCCGCACTCACTCGAGGCCGTAAGAAAGCAAAGCCCTCGCACCACCACTCACTCGAAGCCGTAAAAGGATAGGCCAGCGCAAAACCGACTTTTCGATTGCGAGAGTCCATCCCGTCGATGCGGAATTAGTTTAACAAAAAGAAAGTTTGATGCTTCAAAAGGTTGATCAGATGAAAACGCGGATTCACCTCCCCTGCGGAGGTGAAAAAACAAACCGCGAAGGTCAGTGCCAAGCACGGCCCCGTAACTACACAACACGATCCTACATCCATCCTTGAGAACGAGGGTCCCGAAATGCCATCCAGGCATTCCGGGCCAAAAACCGAAAACAGATTTAAAAATCGAAGGAAACAAAATCACCTCCGCTGCGGAGGTGATCACCGAAACTCAAAGCGCCTCGCTGATCCAAGTGTGAATCTGCGGCCGAAGCTTCTGGAAAGCCGTGTTGTCGCGCGTAGGATGTACGCGGTTCGAGAGAATGCTCACGAGCAAATCCTTGTCGGGATCATACCAGAGCGACGTTCCCGTAAAGCCCGTGTGACCCACCGATTTCAGAGAGAACAACGGGCCAGCGGTCGATGAACCCTTCGAGGGCATCACGAACCCGAGAGCCCAGTCGCCGCGAGCGCGTTGGATTGAGCGCTTCGTGAACTTCGCGACGGTCGAAGACGACGGAAAGATTGATGCACCTGATCCGCGCATGGCGGCCCGAAGTAACAGACCGAAGCCGCTGACATCATCGATCGGACCAAACAATCCTGCGTGCGGCGCGACACCCTTTAACGCCCACGTGTTTTCATCGTGGACTTCGCCTTGAAGAGTTTTTCCGCGCCAGGCGTCTTTCTCGGTGGGCGCGTAAGTCGAGCGTGCGTACTTCGGCTTGTTGTTTCGGTTGAAATCGAGCCCATCGAGCTCGAGGCGATCGCGAAGATTCGCCCACGCGGTATACAACGTTGACCCGGTGATCGACTCCAGAGCGGTCCCGAGAACAAAGAAATCCAGATCGGAGTAAACCGATTTTTCGACCGGCCACTGCTTCAACGGATTCTTCTCGAGATCGGAGAGAATTTTGCGCTTGAGAATGCCCTGGAAAATCTCCCAGGCTTCTTCGGGTGATGTCACCTTCTCGGTCTTTGGCGCGAGCGTTTTAAAAAACGGATACCACCACGTGAGTCCCGCAGAGTGCGTGAAGAGATCTTTGATTCGCGCGGGATGATCTTCAGG
>CAJYIL010000401.1 GCA_913774795.1 Pseudobdellovibrionaceae bacterium | reverse complement strand
GACCAGGTCTTAAAGGGTAACTATAATTACTCCTTCTTCGACTACAAAGAGATGATGCCGATGTCGTCGTGGATTTGCGCCCAGCCCGACGTCGCCGCAGGACACGCGTACGTTCTCTACGGAGCCTACAAGAAGTTCGGCGACTCGCGGTACCTCGAAGCGGCCAAGCGCGCGATGACGTCGCTTGAGTCGAATACCATCAATCCGTCTTACGAAGTTTTAATGCCGTTTGGCGCCTACATGGCGGCTCGCCTGAACGCCGAGCAAGGCACATCGTACGACGTCACCAAGATGCTCGACTTCTCGCTCGACGGGACGGCCGTTTGCCGCGAAGGTTGGGGAGCTCTCGTCGGTCAATGGAACGGCTTCGATATCTCGGGCATCATTGGCTCGACTGTCGATCACGGCGGATTCGGCTTCTTGATGAACACCTACGACATGGCGTGGCCCCTGGTTCCACTCGTTCGCTACGATCAATCCTACGCGAACGCCATCGGCAAGTGGATGCTGAACGCGGCCAACGCGGCTCGTCTCTTTTATCCGCAGTTCGTCGCTCCAGAAAATCAAACCCTCGCGGCGAAAGGTTCGGTCACCAAAGGTGTCATCGCCTACGAGGGCCTAGCTCGCACAACGGGTTACGATGAGTACAAATCGACGACAACGTCTCCGGTGGCTCAAGGCGACGGACCTCGCTGGACACCGACGAACCCGGATATCTCTCAGTTCTCGGTCTATGGCTCTGCCCACGTCGGATTTTTCGGCGGCATGATCCAGCGAACGAATGTCGAAGGAATTTTGCGCCTTGATCTCTTGAAGACCGATTTCTTCCGGAGCAAAGCGTATCCCTCGTATCTCGTTTACAACCCATATTCGCGCGATCGCCGAGTCGAGATTCCGCTTCCGTCGGGCCGTTACGATCTCTACGACACCGTGAGCGGCACGTTCGTCGCACGCGCGGCTTCGCAGAAGATTTCACTGAAGATCGATGCGAAATCGTCGCTCGTGCTCGTCCTGACTCCGGTCAACGCTCTTGCAAAGCGGGTCAACGGACAACTTCGCGTGAATGGTGTGGTCGTCGACTATCACGCTCAGTGATTCTCGCAAGCCCGTGCGATCTCGGCTTTCGGTTCAGGCAAAGAGAAGATGAGTCGAGCGGCTTCCTCGTCGCTTAAGACCCGACCCGTCTTCTTGAACTCCACCCACTCCGTATTGGCGAGGTCACCGCGAAATCGCGCGACTTCGCCATCAAGAAATCCGTAACGGAATCCGACAAACGGCACCTGCGCTTGCGTCAGTGCCGTCTCAAGTGATTCGAGATTGTAGCGTTTGTCATCGGCGAAGACGACTTTGGTCGGCTTCGCGACGCTCGTCTCAATCAATCTTTTGAGAAGCGCACCTTTGGGTTCACCATTGGCGAAGACAACTCCACCATGAACACGAGCATCCAGCACGGGCGTCGACTCCGAAAGGTCGATGCCGACTCCGGCTAATTGTTTTAATGTGATCGAAGCTAATGACTCCGCGCGGGCCGTGAGGGCGAACATCTTGATGCCTCGGCTTTTCAGCCGCGCGATGAGCTGCAAGACGGCAGGCTCGCTCACCGCCACCGGCACGGCCGCTTGAACGAATCCGAATGCCTGATGCTGAAACGCTGATGCGTCGGCCTCACTGTCTCCGAGGGCGCGCCGTTCGGCCGCTAGATAATCGCCCCACTGATGCGTTCCCATCATGGTCGTTTGGCGAAGGAGAGTGTTGTCGATGTCGAAGATGACCCAGGCCTGAGGGTCGGCCTCGGCTTCGATCGACGTTTGAGTGAACGTCGCGAGCTCGCGGATTTCGGCTTTCGCCGATGCTGAGATCAAAAAGACTAAGGTCATTGCAGTGAGCGGAGAGAAAAGTTTCATGCGGCCTCCATGTGAAAGGTTCGGCCACACGTTTCTCACTTCAGCCAGAGTTAATAAAATTCGAAATTCTCTCTCAATGTGTTATATTTTCTTACATGAATACGAACCATATGCAGTACTTCGTCGACGCCGTTCGCGCAGGAAGCCTCAAGCGTTCAGCCGAACTCAACTTCGTCACGCATTCGGCCGTAAGCCTCGCGATTCGGGCGCTCGAAAAAGAACTAGGCACCGAACTTCTCGTTCACTCGAAGCGAAAATTCGAGCCAACGCCAGAGGGACTTAACGCGAAGGAGCAGTTCGAAGCGTGGCTAAAAAACTTAAGCGAGCTCAAAGGGTCTCTCACGACGACCTCAAAGATTCCGAGCGGTGAACTCCGCATCGTCACCGCGCAGAGTCTGATGATTCACTACATGAGCGACACGATCGCGCGTTTTCGCGAACTCTACCCCCAAGTGAAAGTTCATCTGCTCCCGGGCGCCTCTCGCACCGCTCATCAAGCGGTCGTGCGCGGCGAGGCCGATCTCGCGATCTTGGTCGACAATCATGCTCTCAGTGATTGCGATTCGAAAACGCTCGCGAAGGGCAAATTCGTTTTAGTGAGAAAGCCGTCGTCGAAGAAGCGAGTCGAAGGTGGCGTGATTGTGACCTCGATGGGCAAAGTCGAAGTCGACTTCTTGGCGAGGCAGTGGCGCAAGTATAAGAAAATCGAACTCCCGGTCGAAATGGAAGTCATGAGCTGGACACTGATCAAGAGCCTTGTCTTGACGTCTTCGTTCATCGGATACATGCCGGAGTACATGGTGCGAGACGAAATCGATTCGAAGAAGCTCAGCCTCGTCGGCACCTCGCTCCCCGCCTTTGATTACGAGATCAAAGCGGCGTGGCGCCACGGTCGAGCGCTTCACCGAAACGCTCAGCTCTTTTTGAATTTGCTTTGATGACGATCAGCGAACGAAAACGAATCGCTTCGCGCGAGTTTCCGTGCCGCGCGTGACTTCGTACGTGTCGAGATCGATGAACCAACCCTCGCCGTGTGATTCATTCAAGAAACACTGAAAGTCAGAGTGTTTAAGCAGAGTGCGCTTAGAGCCCAACACATCTTTCTCGATCGAGAAGTTTTTGCCGAAGGAGGCGACTTGAAGACCTTTGTCGATGTGCATCTCACGGCCCGGGCGATCCCAATCCCAGAGACGGTAAGTGATCCCGGATGATTGCTGCACTTCAAGCAGTGTCACCCCTCCGCCGATGGCGTGAATGGTGCCCGCGGGAACGGTGATGAAATCGCCGCGCTTCACCGGATAAAACTGTACCAACTTTTCAACCGGGCGCCCGGCCGCCAAGGCATCGGCGAACTCTTCACCGCCGACGCCGTCGGCGAGCCCCATGTAAACGCCCGCTCCGGGCTTCGCATCGAGAATGAGCCAGCACTCGGTTTTGCCGCGCGAGTTCTCGAGTTTAGCGGCCCACTCATCGTTGGGATGAACCTGAACCGACAACGGTTCGGCGGCATCGATGATCTTGACGATGAACTTCAGCTGACCCACGACTTCCGACAGGGGTTGGCCGTCGACCTTCGATTGCCCCTCTTTGAGCGAGGACAGAAGCCACGCCTCACCGATTGTTTTCGGAGAGCCGTACTGACGGCCCAACCATGTTCCGCCCCAAGGTTTTTCAACGAGCAAAGGTTCGATCTTCATAAGGCCTTCGAGCATCTCCCATTTTTTCCAGAGTGTCTAATTCTCAGACGATCACGACCGTCCTAAAACGAATTCAGGCGTTTTTCAGGCGGGCCCGCGTTTGCAAATTGCATTGATTCGCACGAACCAGGAGTCAGGCTTGAAAACGCTCTCTACTCTCATCGCTCTTTTGATCGTCTCTCCCGCGTTTGCGGGTCAGGCCCCTCGCTGCGAATCCCTTTTTGAAAAGGCGAAGTCTTCGATGCATCTGAGCGAAGCTCAGCCCGAAGACTTAAATCTCCGCGACGTTCACGAGCAGTTTTACGGCGGCGATCTCCGGAACATCAGCCCGTCATCCCAGCTCGGCCAGTACATGATCGAGACCGGCGCCCAGGCCCGCCTGATGCGCTTCGATACTCACGGATTTGGCCCGGGCCCCGAGAAGTTGATGGTCGCCGTCAGCGCAGAGAGCTGGCCCGCTTTGATGAAGCACGTCCTGAAAGACCCGAACATGATGACCATCGTCGGCCACGCGGCGACGATGTACACCGGCCTTTTTTTCCCGAAC
>CAJYIL010000400.1 GCA_913774795.1 Pseudobdellovibrionaceae bacterium | reverse complement strand
TGAAGAAGAGAGCGACATGCGTGCTTTGGCGCTCTTATCGAGAAGCGTGACGTTGTAGCGAGCCGATTCGTTCACGAGAACTTCGCCCGGTTGAATCATGCCGCCGAAAACGCCGCGGCTGACGCAGTGGCCGTTGGTAAGGAGCATCGCTTTGTCGGTCGGCTGAGAGTTCGTGAAGCGAACGAGCGAGCCTGAACAATTCGAAAGAGCGATGATGCCTTCGAAGCTGAAGCCGGGTGTGTAGAACGGGCTGATGACCGACTTTTGATTCCAGTTTTTGCTGGTGAGCGGAAACGCGTGAGCCCCGCCAGATGCGAGAACGAGCGTGAGTGCGAGAACAAGTGCTTTCATGAAGACCCCTCTTGTGAATAGCAACGACGAAACGATTCCGCGCTTGTCCGGAGTGGTCAAGCGCTTTCGCCGGCTCACGGGGCCTCTTCGGCTCCTAGGCTCAGAAGAAGTTTTTAATCTTGATGGCGATCGAAGTTTGCGGCGCCGTGACGACGAATTTCGCTTTCTCGAAGTCTGGAGGCATGATGCCGGTTGAGTTCGAGAATGCGTAACCTTCCTTCGGCATCCCGAGGAAATTCGTGTCGAGTTTGCCGTTATTATTTTCGTCGTGAATCACCGCGACTGCGTAGGTGCCCGGGTTTAAGCGAGGAACGGTGAAAGAACGCGCCTGAGCGACCGTCAAGGTCAACTGGGCAGCGGCATCTTCGGTGCGTTTGTAGAACGCGCCGTTATCCGAGAAAACCGCGACGCGAACGACGCCTTTCTCGTTCTTGAAGCCGGTCAGGGTCATTTTAAGATCGGCCGCTGAAGCGGCGATCGACATCAAAAGTGTGAGGGCGAAAACAGTTTTCATAACGGTCTCAAGATGCACAATAAAGGCCTAGGGTTTACGGGCCAGACTCATTCCAGGACGCTGTGGGGCGGTCACAAGCGCCAATTGACGGCGGGGGGCGTGAATTTCTGTTAAACAAATGTGTTTTCAGGAGCTTGTCGCGAATTCCGCATGGGGCGACCAAAGTCCTCCTCCGAGAAGTCAGTTGTGCGGAGGAAGCCTATGCTCACGGTCCCGTTGAATTCAGACGAACAAAAACGAATCCAGGCTCTGCAGGATTACCAAATTCTTGGCACAGTCTCGGAGAAGGAATTCGACGACCTCGCACAGATCGCGAGCTATATCTGCAAAACGCCCATCGCGCTCATCTCTCTCGTCGATGATAAAATGCAGTGGCACAAATCGCGTCACGGCACCTCCGTCACGGATGTTCCACGCGAACTTTCCTTTTGTTCCCACACGATCATGAATGATCGGCCGATGATCGTCGGCGATCTCAGCCAAGATCATCGCTTCAGCCATCATCCTTACGTCAAAGACGGGATGAACCTCCGTTTCTATGCTGGCGCACCCTTGATCACGCCCAGCGGCCAGCGCATCGGTGCTCTCTGCGTTCTCGATTTCGAAGCACGCTCGCTCGATCAAGAACAATCGCGAACTCTCGAAGCTCTAGCGCGCCAAGTGATCGTGTTGCTTGAGATGCGTGTCGCGCTCAAACGGATCGAGAAAAAACGCGCTATGCTCGCCGAAGCAAAAGACGAAGCGACGCGCGCGTTGAAAGTGAAATCTGAATTCCTCGCCAATATCTCGCATGAGATCAGGACACCCATGAACGGGATCGTCGGCATGGCCCAGCTTTTGATCGAAGCCAAACTTGCGCCGGAGTTTCAATCGAAACTCGAGATCATCAAAGACTGCGGTGGGACTTTGCTCTCGCTGATCAATGACATTTTGGATTTTTCAAAACTAGAATCGGGACATGTCGAACTGGAGAACTTGCCGTTCAATGTGAGAGCGGCCGTGCAGCGCACGTTCGATCTGTTCACCCCGATCGCGGAGAAGAAGGGTATTCGCCTGACGTTTGAAGTCGACTCGCAAACCCCGAAGTGGGTCTCGGGAGATGTGACTCGGCTCACGCAAGTTCTCAACAATCTTCTTTCGAACGCGGTCAAGTTCACCGAGCACGGTCAAGTTAACATTAGCCTCGGGTCGACGATGGAATCCCGCGCGGCGAAGCGGCATTTGATCCACGTATCGGTGAGGGATAGCGGTATCGGAATCGATCCCGACGTTCAGAGCAAACTCTTCCGTTCGTTTTCACAAGTCGATGCTTCGATCACGAGACGGTTCGGAGGGACAGGGTTGGGTCTCGCGATTTGCCGCAGCCTCTGCGAAAAAATGGGCGGTAGCATCTGGGTGACTAGCCAAAGC
>CAJYIL010000399.1 GCA_913774795.1 Pseudobdellovibrionaceae bacterium | reverse complement strand
GCTGAGTCATCGCGACGCCGACGAGAAGTCCTCCGTTAGAACCCCCTTGAATTCCGAGGCGACGCGCAGACGTGATTTTCGATGAGATCAAATCACGCGCAACCGATGCAAAGTCGTCGTAGGCGCGTTGACGATTTTGCTTCAACGCCGCTTCATGCCAGCGAGGGCCGAACTCGCCACCGCCGCGAATGTTCGCGACTGCGTACACGCCGCCTTTCTCGAGCCAGATTTTTCCGAGCACACCTGAGTACATCGGAGTGAGACTCACCTCAAAACCGCCGTAACCATAAAGAAGCGTCGGGTTCGAACCATCGAGCTTGATGCCCTTTTTGTGCACTAAGAAGTAAGGAACTTTTGTTCCATCGGCACTCGTGCCGAAACGCTGTTCAACGACAAGATCGGTTGCATCGAAGCGAGCCGGCATCGATTTAATTTTCTTAAGCGACGTTCCGTTTCCGAAGTAGAGAGTCGTCGGAATGTTGTACGATTGATACGCTACGAAGAAGTTGTTTGAGTCATGCGACGAATCGATGATCGTGAGAGTCCCTGTTTTCGGGAGTTTGACGGGAGTCTGAACCCATTTTCCACCCGAACGACGCACTTTCAAAATCTCGCCCCGAACGTTGTTCAAGCGCGACAAGAGAAGAAAGTCTTTCGCAGAAGCGAAGCCGTCGAACGCATCTTCAGTCGAGGGCGTGTAAAGGATCTCGAGCTTCTTTAATGCATTCGCTTTTCCCACTTCGCTTGCAGGCAAGGAAAGAACGCTACCGGCTGCGTACGTGCGTCCACCGACTTGCCAATCGTGACGGAGCATCGCGAGCAGTTGACCGGCAAAGCTCCCTTGAAAATTCGCCGTCGACGGAAACGGAAGTTCGGTGGTTTTGGTCCCATCAAACAAGAACGTTTTGTCTTCAAAGAAACTCACCCCGCGCGAGATGAACATGTAAGGCGAGTCTTTACGAAAGGACTTCCAGCCCGAAACGCTGACGTCGGATTTCTCTCCCGCAAAGACCAGACGCGCGTTTTTCAGCTCTTGTCCGCGTTTCCAAATGCGCACTTCGCGCGGGTAACCAGAGCTCGTTAAAGAATCGGGCCCCCAGTTGGTGCCGATGAAAAGCGTGTCTTTGTCGATCCAAGCCAAGCGCGTCTTCGCGGCCGGAACTCGGAATCCGTCAGCGATAAACGATTTCGTCGAGACGCGGAATTCACGCACCTCCGCTTCGTCTTTTCCTCCGTCGCTGAGACTGACCAAACAGAGATCGTCGTCAGGCGCCAGGCAGTTCATGCCTTCGTAAACCCAGCTTTTTCCTTCATCGCGATTCAGCTGATCGAGATCGAGGATGGTCTCCCAAGTCGGCGAAGGCGTCATGTAATCAGTCATCGTGGTTTGGCGAACGAGTCCACGTTGGTGATCTTGATCTTGCCAAAAGTTTCGAACCATCTTTCCGTGCTGAGTGGGGTAAGGGATACGGTCTTTGGCGACGACGATCTTGCGGGTGTCATCGGAGAGAGTCTTAAACCGCGAATCTGTTTCAAGAACTTGCTTCGAAAGCGCGTTGTGATCTTGAACCCATTTCTGAACCTTCGGATCATCCGAATTTTCAAGCCAGACGTAGGGGTCAGAGAGATCCGCTTTCGCCGCGAGAGTCGGCGCTCCTCCGCCCGATGGATTTTGCGTTGCGCACGCCGAAAGAACGAAAAGAGTCGCAAGACTCACCCGAGAACGAATAAAACGCATATCGAGAACTCCTTCGAAGACATTTAGTGCACCAAGCGTGCTTCCTGGGAGCAAGGTCGAAAGTTCACTCTAGACTTAGGAATCGCATGCCCAGTGACGCCCGTACTTGTCACAAGAGCCAAATAGCCATAAAACACCCCAACTCATGATCAGCACATCCAATGTTTCTCTGCGTTTCGGTGGTAAAAAACTGTTCGAAGACGTGAACGTCAAGTTCACGCCGGGCAACTGCTACGGCTTGATCGGCGCCAACGGTGCCGGTAAGTCGACATTCCTCAAAATTCTCGCTCGCGAGATCGAGCCGAATACGGGCGAAGTTCACTTCGCACCGAGCTTGAACCTGTCGGTCTTGCGTCAAAACCACTACGAGTTTGACGACGTTCCGGTATTGAAAACGGTTTTGCGCGGCAACGCTCGACTCTACAAAATCATCGTCGAAAAAGACGCTCTCTACGCGAAACCCGATTTCTCTGAAGACGACGGCGTTCGTGCCTCGGAGCTCGAAGAGAAATTCGCGGAAATGGACGGTTGGGGCGCTGAGGCCGAAGCCGGCGCGATGCTCGAAGGTCTCGGTATTCCGGTTGCGCTTCACGAGAAACTCGTTCGCGAATTGGATCCTGCCGAGAAAGTGAAAGTTTTGTTGGCACAGGCGCTTTTCGGAAAGCCGGATGTTCTTCTACTCGATGAGCCGACGAACCACCTGGACATTTACGCGATTCAGTGGCTCGAAAACTTTTTGCTCAACTTCGAAAACACCGTCATCGTCGTTTCGCACGATCGCTACTTCTTAAACCGCGTGTGCTCGCACATCGCCGATCTCGATTTTAACAAGATCACCGTTTACACGGGTAACTACGATTTCTGGCGTCAGTCATCAGAACTCAACCAACGCTTGAGAGGCGACCAGCTCCGTAAAAACTCGGAGAAAGCCGAAGAACTCAAAGCGTTCATTCGCCGTTTCAGTGCCAATGCTTCGAAGTCTTCGCAAGCGTCGTCACGTATGAAGCAGCTCGAGAAACTCGATCTTGAAGCTTTGCCGGTGTCTACGCGCAAGCAACCGTTTGTCGGGTTTGATCCGAAACGCGAAGCTGGTAACGACATCTTGACGATCGATCGCCTGACCGTGGCCGTCGATGGCGTGACGCTTTTAAAAGACTTTTCTTTCATCGCGAAGAAGGGCGACAAGATCGTCTTCTTGGGAAAAAACGATCTCGCGAAAACGGCGCTGTTCGATGTTCTCGCAGGCCGCTTGAAACCGCAATCGGGCACGATCTCTTGGGGGGTGACAACAACGGTTGCCTACTTCCCGACCGATAACTCTGAATACTTCCAGGGCAACGAAGACACGCTGGTCGATTGGCTTCGTCAATACTCCGAAGACAAAGACGAGTCGTTTATCCGAGGCTTTCTCGGCAAAATGCTCTTCTCGCGCGATGAAGCTCTGAAGAAGCCGTCGGTGCTCTCGGGAGGCGAGAAAGTTCGCTGCATGCTCTCGAAGATGATGCTTTCGGGCGCCAACGTCTTGATGCTCGACGGACCAACGAACCACTTGGATCTCGAATCGATCAGCGCGGTCAACGAAGGCATCGTTCGCTTCAAGGGCACGGTTCTCTTCACCACGCACGACCACGAGTTCATCCAGACGAGCGCGAATCGCATCATCGAAATCGCGGACGACGGACGTCTCAAAGACGATCAAGAGATGACGTACGACGAGTACGTCGCTCGAAATAAACCAGCGACGTTCTCAAACTGAGACTCAGACCCGAGACCGGCGTTCTGTGCGTTCGGTGATCGAGTGTTGAATTCTCGACAGTCCGCGCACGTCAAAACTTCCTAGATGAAGCCGATTCAGCACGCCGTTTGCTTTTAGTTAAGAGCAAATGACGACTCTAACGAATCTCAAATCGGGCTTGTTGACGTTCTCAAAAATAACCTGCGCGATCGCGCTTTTCGCAAGCCACGCGGGAGCGGCGAAGCTGTCTGAAAAGCAGCGCGAGATTCGCCTGAAGCATGCCCACGAGCTGCTGGGTCGCTATTACAAAAAGAGTTCGGTCAAAGGCGGTGAATCGATTCCGAAAATCAACTCCGCGATTTACCACTGGACGCGCGATCACTTGCCCGCAAAGTTTAAAGATCAATCCGGTAAGATCGCGCAGACGATTATTGATGTGAGCACTCAGCATCAGTTTGACCCCGTTTTTCTGATGTCTGTCATCGAAGGTGAATCGAGCTGGCGACCCGATAAGGTCGGTGGTGTCGGCGAGATCGGGCTGATGCAATTAAGGCCGTCGACCGGAAAATGGATGGCAAAAAAAGCAGGCTTAAAATGGAAGAACGACAGACAGCTCTTCGACCCCTGCTCGAACATTAAAATCGGCGCGGCCTATTTGAGCTATTTGCGAGACCGCTTCGATGACCACGCACGCCTCTACCTGGCGGCCTACAACATGGGGCAAACGAACGTCGACGAGGCTCTCGACAAAAAGATCTGGCCAAAGGATTACCCGATTCACGTCATGAAACGTTATGTGGCGTTTTACGAAAACTTCGGCGGCGCTTTCAAAGCGTCACCTAAAGTCACGACCAAGCTCGTGAAGAAAAATCTGGTCGCCAGAAAGTCGCCGATACAAATTCAGGTGGTCTTAAAACCTTCGGCGACGAAGAAGGTGTATGAGCGCACGGGCTTCGATGATGACATCTTCTTCGATATCGACAAACTCACTCGGTCTGAAGACGACGTGAACGACGTGAAAACGGACAAAACGGTCGATTCGGATTTAGATTCAGACCTCAAGAATGGGTCTGGATCGGCGTCAACGTCGCTCGGCCGGCCGGGTCGATCGTAAGACGCTGATCACTTAAGACACGAGCACCCGTTAACGTTTGCAGAACAGCCGCTACATCAGCGACATGATCTGATTCGTTTCGGATCTCGACGGCACCTTTAAAGACGACGTCTCGCGCGGTGATCTCACCGTTCACGTTGAGTGAAGTCAGATCGCGAACGGAGGCACCCGCAAAAGCTGAAAGCACGAGTGAGACATCGCAGTAGTAGCGGTCACCTGTTTTTGCGTCTTTCAAAACGACGAGCGGAAGCTTTTCGGCGCCCACATGCGAGAGCGTCATCGTTTTCGGGTCGAGCTCGAAGCGATCTGAATGAAACTGCATGAAGTAATCGAACGCCGTTTTGATGGGCGAGAAGAACTTCGTCCGATGCTCGCGCTCAACGTTGATAAAATGGACAAGCGGTTTGCCGTAACGCTTGCGCCAGTAGCGATCGAAATTCAAGAGCGATGAACCCATCGCGCCCTCGATCTGCAAATACTTGCGAGTCACCCCGTCGTCATCGACTTGACTCTTCCAGTTCATGATCAAGTCTGGCGCGAGCAAATCGAGGAATGCACGCTCACCGATTTCGCTCGCGAGCTTTTGCAAAAGGGGTACGAGCACGTCGTAATTGAACAGTGCCATGTTGGTGTTGAAGAAAGCCATTTGGCCTTCGTTACAAACCGACACGCCGATCTGCTCGAAAAGCTCGAGCTGACCCGCTTCTTTTGCCTGCGCTTGCTCGATGATCGTTACGTAGTCTTCGCCTTCTGGCGTTCGCACCAACGCAATCTGACCGCCCTTGAGATCGTTTGCAGTTTTCTCAGTGGTGACCATGACAATCGGAACTTCGTGCTCGACCATCCATCCCACCATCAAAGGATCGGGCGTCGACGAGAGATCTTCTCCGTTACCGATCACCGCGACTGAGTGCGCGCAATTAGTTTCGGGGCGGCCTTGAAGAGCCGCGCGAATGGCATCGACCGCGAAAATCCAATGGCCACTCGGGGCCGTGCGATTGTAGGAAAGCTGCTTCGTTTCGTCGATGCAGGGCACTTGAGCCTGAACAAAGCGTTGAGCACGCTTGCCCGAGAGTTCGGTGTACGTGCGCGACGGCCGGAGATAAGAAGGTTTTTTCCAAATGCGGTCGAGCGAATCTTGAGTTTCGGTCGAGACCAGATCTTGAAAAATGATTTCGCAGAATTCGTTGTTCTTCTGCGCGAGCATGAGCTGCATGATCTGAAGCTCGGCCAACGATCGGTGTTCGCGACGTCCATCACCCGGGAGCTCAACATAGAGATCGGTGCCCTTGGCGCCGATGCGAATGGATTCACCCGAAGATGCGCGCATCTTCTTAATGTAATCGTCGCGAACGACCGTCGAACCTGTTCCCGCCTGCATCTTCTTCA